>JAAZIO010000106.1 GCA_012800805.1 Clostridiales bacterium
GCCACAAAAGTGCCGTGCCCGTTGTCGTCGTAGGGGTAATCGAGATGGTTTTCGACATCGTAGAATTCTTTTATCCTCTGCCTTGGAATGGATAAATCGGAATGCGTGTTGACGCCGGTATCCATAATGCAAAGGGTGACGCCTCTGCCCGTAAGTTTTGTTTCAATCCCAAGCGCCTCAACCACGCTGTCATATAGATATGTATTGTCTATTATGCTTTCCTTGCTTTCATCATCAAGCGTTGTTACCTTGGGCTGACAGGTAAGATACTCAACATATGGCGAAGATGAAAGCTCTATCGCGCCCTTATAATCAAGCTCCACGCCAACCGCCCTGATAAAGGGAAAGCGTGACACGACATTGTATTTTTCCTCAAGGTATCTTAAATCGGCGTTGTTTTTTACAAAGCAAAGCGCGGGAAGCCTTCTCCCCTCTCTTATTCCGCGATACAGTTCATAGTCAAGGCGTCTGTCAATCATTTTATCATGTCGATAAGCGATCGAAGTCTTTTAAGCTGTTCGGAAGTCAACAGGCCGCTTGCCCTTTGATACAGGTTCTCAAGCTCCGCGGCGTCAAATTTTCCTTCCGCCTTCATTTTGTTTGCTGTCCGCATAAGCTCGGACATAAGCTCAGACTCACTCTTGCCGCTGTATTGCTTGAGCTTTTCTTCCATTGTGCGCTTGGCTTCCTCTTCGGACTTGCAATTAGCGCCGGCCGCGGTTGCCTTTTCTCTGTTTTGCGAAAAAGATCTAAAATCCATACTCCCTCCGCACATTAAACAATATATGCCGCCAAATTTCCCGCCGTGAATCAAGTTGCATTATACTTTCAAATATTTGCAACATATAATATAGCGATGAACTTTAATCCGCTGATGCTGCTTCTTCTGATGCCGCTGCTTCAGCAGAGCGACGGCGGCAATGGAGGGAAAGGCATGGAGCTTGACAAACTGGTTACGCTGATTGGCGCGATTTCGGGAGGAGACCAGTCCTCCCTGCTTGACTTGTTGCCAAAAAACGACCAGACGGACAAAATAATGTCGCTAGCAAAGCTTTTGCCAAATCTGACAAAGCAAAGCGAACCTCCGCCGCAGCCCGAGCCTCAGGCGTCAGCTATGAGCGAGGACGAATTGGCAAAGAAAAAAGCGGACGAATATTTAAAGGAAGCTGAGCGGATGTATGGAAAAGACAAGCATAGCGTAAACCCTGAAAATGTAGCTCCTTACAACCCCTTTAAAAACCTGTTCGGGGGAAAGGCTCCCGATGAAGTGACAAACACCTTATATACCTTAAGCCGTTCGGGAAAAATTTAAATACATAATAAAAATAGCTAAAAAAATCAGTAAAAGCTAAAAACCAAAAATAAACGAACAGTTAATAAAATAAAAGCCGTAAGATTCGGCGCCAACTAGCTATTGTTAATAAAAGCCGTAAGATTAGGTATAAACCAAATTAGCTAACCAAATAATCCGTTTTTAATTTAAAACCAAGATAACTTGAATTTAAAGCGCAAAAAATCCATAACCAAATTAAAACGCCCGCTTAAGCGGGCGTTTTATTTATTTTTCGATATCGTTTTGGTATATCGGATAGCGTTTGCAAAGAGCAAGCACTCTTGCTTTAACATCTTCAACAGCGGATTCTCTCTTTTCGATAATATCCGCAATCATGTTGCCGATTTCTACCATATCCTCTTCAACCATTCCTCTTGTGGTTACCGCGGGGGTGCCTACGCGGATACCCGAAGTGACAAAGGGTTTTTCGGGGTCATTGGGAATGGC
>JAAZIO010000107.1 GCA_012800805.1 Clostridiales bacterium
AACGGTAAGGTTTTATATAGAAGACGATAACTTAAGACTGATATACGCAAAAATCCTTGAAAGCTTGCTTTTTGACGAAAACTAAACGCTGTATGCGTAATTTACCGCAAGGCCGATTACCTCCGCGCAGTGGCGCACCGCTATATCTATTTCTTTCGGCGCCACCACCAGATTTTTTGGAATTACGCAAGATATTTTATCCATATATTTTTCAGCATCCTTTCCAAGAGTCTCAAATATGACGGCCCTGATGTCGCACACCAAGGGAACACCGATTGCAAGAACGGGACATCCCAAAGTTTCCTGCGACAACCCTTTTCGCCTTGCGCCAAGCCCGCTTCCCGGCTCTATGCCCGCTGTTGAGAGCTGAAAGCTTGAGTAGAGCCGTTTTGGTTTTGAGGTTATCAATGTATCAACCGCAATTATCAAAGACGGCTTAATCTTTTCGGCAACCGCCTTAACGGTGTCAAAAGTTTCAATGCCCGTCTCACCATATACCCCGGGAAGAATTTTTGAAATCAATACCTTTCCTCTGCCTTTAAAGCCGTGCCTTGTGGAGTTGACAAACTCCAAAGCCTTTGCCCCTAAAGAATCCGCAATCAGACCTTCGTTGCCCAAGCCGACAAACAAAACTTCCTCGCAGCCTTTTGGGGACAGGTCTTTGATTTCGGCGGCAAGTCTTTTTATGAGTTTACCTTTTAAACCCTCTTTTGTAAAAAACACGCCGTCGATATCGTATGTTACATAGCTGCCCTGCTTTCTTCCCGTTATTTGACTAAGTTTTTCGTTGTCTATTTCGATTTTGCTCTTTAAAATGTTTTTGGCAATCTGGGTTTTGGCAATAACGGAGCTTAGCTCTGCCGTTTCAAAGACATCCAGAGCCATATCCGTTTTAAACTTCATCATATTGTTTAAACCGTATATTTCGGGCACATAAATATTGTGTATAAGGTTTAAAAAATAATGCAAAATCGGTTGCAAAAGTTTTAGCTTTGTGATAATATTAGCGGGAATTATAAAGGTTGTATTTAAAGGAGATAAAAATGCCTAATACAAAATCAGCTAAAAAGAGAATGAGAGTTTCTGCCAGACAAAACGCGGAAAACGTTTCAAAAAAATCAAGAGTTAAAAACGCTATAAAGAAATTCAATGCTTCAATCGCCGCGAAGGATATCGCTCTTGCCGAAAGTCTCCTTCCCGAAACCGTCAGCATTATCGATAGAGCAAAGAGCGACGGCGTTTACCACAAGAACACGGCGGCAAGAAAAATTGCCAGCATTTCCCGTTCGCTTTCAAATCTCAAGGCTGAAAACAACTAGTGTTTGCCATTTTAATTAACCTAGACATTTAACAATGAAAAAGCTCGCATGAGCTTTTTTGTTTTACAAAAAAATCCGCGGCTTTGCGGTTTTTTTATTAAATTATTTCTTTTTAACGCTATCAGCTATAATGCAAGATAAAGAGCGAAAGCGGTTTATAAAAAAGCACCTTTGCTTTAAGTAAGCTTTAACTGCTTTTGAATTATCTTTATTCAAGAAAGAACTAAAAGCGAAAGCGGTTTTGTTTTTAAAAAATTCGGCTTTGCGATATTTATAAAATGATTATTGTAAGATTTTAAATATTCTTTAAGCGATTTTAAAATAACAAAACTATTTAGCGAAAGGGTTTTATTTGTCCTAAAATAAAAAATGAACTCTTTCATTTATTGACGATAACTACACTTCTCTATCTACATTTAAACGATTGAAAAATAAACGGCGCCAAAGCGCCGTTTGTTATTTTGTAAATTCTATCAATTAAGCGTGTGTTTGGTGTTCCATTTGACGTTGCCGTCTTTTTCGAGTATCCCCCATCTGCCGTCTTTTTTAACTCTTGCTTTTCCGTTTTCAAAAGGTGTCGCTGCGTCA
>JAAZIO010000207.1 GCA_012800805.1 Clostridiales bacterium
CCCGGATGACAGCGTTTCCACAGGAGATACCCGCACCTCGCATTCCGGACTTTATAAAGACGCCGACACGCTGTTCAACTGCGACAAGAACATCACCTTTTAGGTAGAAAGCCTTGACATTCTGACAACCAGCAACATTCATGACTACGTCAGGGTAACCGACAAGAATGGAGAGAATGTTCCGCTCGCTGTAGAAGGATATTCTGCGGTGTTTACTCTCTATAAGAGAGACGGAAGCTACACCCCCGGTGAAACCTATAAGATTTACATAGTCGACGGCAAAGAGGAAAACGTTTCCTTTGTCGGCTATGACATGGTCAAGGAAATCACCTTCTCCATCTACAAGGAAACCACCATCGAATGGGAGCTTAAGCAAGACATCGTAAACCTTATAATAGATAAGGATCCCAGAGACGAGGAAAACGGCGACGAGGAAAACGGCATATTTGTCTCCGACCCCGACCCCAAAATTGGCCCCGGCAGCGTTCTCTACATTGACAGGGGCGACGTTACGGCAAACGAATATGTCATCGTAACGGGATATGAGTCCGACAACGGCGGAGCTCTCCTCACCGTTGAGCCCGCTACGCTTGCGGAAGTTTTCGAAAAGCTTGAGATTTATCAAAACGAATCGTTCGACTGTTCACAGCTTGACCTTAGCGGTATCGACACCGAAGGCATTATCGCCGAAATAAGAGAGTCCGATATGTTCTATCGCTTCGTGACGGCTATCGAGGCCGCAAACGAGGCAATGGGAGCGGGACTTCCCAAACTCAAAAACTTTGAAATCAGGTTTGTTCCTTCAATCGTAGATAAAGACATCGTCATCGACATGGTGATTGCCTATAAAGACACCTACACCGAAGGCGACAAGACCGGCAAACTCTATGTCGAACTTGCCTACAAGGGCGTTATTTCCTACGACATCAAAGCCAACATTTCAAACGTCAACATCTCCGGCCTCGACTACGACGTGGCGCTCACGGTCAACACCGACCACAAGATTTCGCTTGCCGTTCAATGGCTCGATGCCGAAGACGATTTTATAATCGCCTCCGAAGAGGAACTCAAAGCCAAGATTGAGGATGTCCTCGCCGACAAGACCGTCATTCCCTCAAAACTCCTCGGCGCCAGCAAGGCTTTAGGCAAGACATTCGAAGTTCCGCTCTGCGAGGACTTTACCTGGGTTATCCCCAACACGCCCGTCACCGTTAACCTCGGCTTCAAGTGGCTTATAGGTTTTGAGGTTCAGGGTGAAATCTTCTCTCAGATAAATGTTACCAGCGTCGACACCTTCGGCATCAGAAACAAGGCCGACGGCGGCATGGACTTCTATCACACCAAGGCGAAAGAAACCTCCAACAGCACGATGCTCTTCGGCAGCGCCACCCTTGAAACGGGCGTCCGCGCAGATGTATACTTCAGCATAGTCGGCATGGCTAAGAACATCCGCCTTGGCATTAAAGGCGACGCCGGCGTATATGTTAAGATTTCCGGCATAACCGCCTCTACCGCGCTTTCAAGCGACAACATCGGCGTATGGGCAGGCGAATTCGGCTTCCTGCTCGGCTACAACGCCTACGCCAAGATATTTATAGTATTTCCCTCGATAAGCTCGGATGAGGCCAAATTCAAGCTCTTTGAGTTCGGCACTCCCAAGATTTATACCGCGTTTGCCCAAAAGAGCGCGCAGATTAACCTTGCCACTCCCGAGGACATCGCCAATATCGACGGAGCGTCAAACTTCTACGATATCGACACATTCATGGTCAACGCGTTCGCAATGGGCAGCACGAAATTTGAGCGCAATGACTTCAACTTCACCTTTGCGGGCGGCAACATCGTATACTTTGGCGGAAACTTCTTCCTTGCCACGATGCAGCACCGCTTCACCGAAACTTTGACAATCACCTTAAAGAGCGATCCTTCGATTTCAAAAGTCATTGAAATCGTTTATGACGACGGCTATGTCGAGCCCGCTCCCGCTCCCGAAGTTCCCGAGCAACCCGAAATCGAGCAGCCCGAAGAGCCCGCTCAACCCGAAGAACCCGTTATCGTCAAC
>JAAZIO010000108.1 GCA_012800805.1 Clostridiales bacterium
AGATAAATTAAAAATTGAAAACGCAATGATAAAGAGAGTAGTTTTGCTTTAAGTCTCCAGCGAGAACGGACGGTGAGAGCGTTCGACGGCGGCAAAATGAAGTTCACTTTGGAGCGGCGCGGCTGAACGGAGTAGGCCGTGACGGGAAAGCCCGTAACAGCTTTAACGAGGCGCGCTCTTGCGCGCGAAAATAGGTGGTACCGCGATTACATGTCGCCCTATGACAGGGCGGCATTTTTATTATAAGGAGAATTATGAAAGAGGAATTAGCCAAAATTGTTCAAGACGCTCTGAGTGAAGCGAAAAAGGCAGGAACACTTGCCGAAATGAACGATGTGAGAGTCAAGTTTTTGGGCAAAAACGGCGCGATGACGGCTGTTTTAAAACAGCTTAACAATGTGCCCAAAGAACAAAAGCCTGAAATGGGTAAACTCGTCAACTCCGCAAGGGAACAAATAGAAAGCGCATTCATAGGCAAGGAAAAAGCCCTTCGCGAAGCCGAACTTAACGCAAGGCTCATGTCGGAGAGAATCGACGTGACTTTGCCCTCATCGGATAAGAGAACCATCGGCGCGCTTCATCCGCTTACCATAATCAAAAATGAAATCATCGACATATTTACCACATTCGGATTTTCGGTTGCGGAGGGCCCCGAGGTTGAGCTTGATTATTATAACTTTCAGCTTTTAAACATTCCAAAGGACCATCCCGCGCGCGATATGGCGGATACATTCTATGTGGACGAAAACACAGTGTTAAGAACCCATACCTCGCCCATGCAGGCGCGCATCATGACAACAACGCCTCCGCCTATAAGAGTGCTTGTGCCGGGAAAGGTATATCGCTCTGATGACGACGCGTCGCACAGCCCCATATTCAATCAGATTGAAGGGCTATGCGTGGATAAAAAAATAACTTTAGGCGACCTTAAGGGCGTTCTTACGGCGTTTGTGGAGAAACTCTTTTCAAGAAACACAAAAGTAAGGTTCCGTCCGTCATACTTCCCGTTTACCGAACCCAGCGTTGAAGTTGACGTAACCTGCACAATTTGCGGCGGCAAGGGCTGCAGAGTATGCAAGGGAACGGGCTTCCTTGAAATTCTGGGCTCGGGAATAGTAAATCCCAAAGTCCTCGAGCTTTGCGGGCTTGACCCAAGTGAGTATTCGGGCTTTGCGTTCGGGTTTGGTATCGAGCGTATAGCCATGCTTAAGTTTGGAATACCGCATATCAAAATGCTGTATGAAAACGATGTCCGCTTTTTAAAGCAGTTCAGATAAGGAGTGAGTATGAAGACACCTATCAGTTGGTTAAAAGAATTTGTCGATATAGATGTAACCCCTGAAGTTCTTGCGGAAAACCTTGTCCGCTTAGGCTTTGAGGTAGATGAAATAATATATCAGGAAAAGCAAGTAAAAAATGTCGTTACGGTTAAAATCCTTTCCGTAAGCAAGCACCCCAACGCAGACAGGCTTAGCGTGTGCGAAGTAGACGCAGGCGAGCATGGTGTGTTGCAGGTTGTGACAAACGCAAAGGTGGAAGCGGGCGAGTATGTTCCGCTAGCCTTAGACGGCGCTGTTTTATCCGACGGCACGGTAATTAAAAAAGGCGAGGTTCGCGGAGTGCTTTCAAACGGCATGTTCTGCGGAGGAGCGGAGCTTGGTATTACCGACGACGACTACGAGGGCGCTTCAAGAAACGATGTTTTAAGGCTTAAAGGAGAATTCAAGACGGGCGAGAGCGTCCTTAAGGCTATCGGCTATGACGATGTCATCTTAGATGTGTCGGTTACAGCTAACCGTCCCGACTGCAACAGCGTCTATAAGCTTGCAAAAGAGGTCGCTTTGGCGCTCGGTAAAGAGGTAAAAGCGCCCGAGATTGATTATGAGATAAAAGCAGGCGGAAAGGTTGACGATGTGGTCTCGGTGTCGGTTGAAAACAGCGAGCTTTGCCCAAGATACATGGCTGCAGCCGTTAAAAACGTCAAAATTTTCCCGTCGCCAAAGCTTATAAAAAAGAGACTTCGCGCCGTCGGTATAAGGCCCATAAACAATATAGTAGACATTACAAACTATGTTTTAATAGAAATCGGCCAGCCAATGCACGCTTTCGATAAAAGAGAGCTTTCGGGGGATAAGATAATAGTAAGATGCGCCAAAGAAAACGAAGAAATCGTAACCCTTGACGGAAAGCTTAACAAGCTCAATCCGTCGATGCTTGTCATCTGCAACGCCGAAAAGCCCGTTGCTGTTGCGGGCATCATGGGTGGCGAGGAATCTGGCATAAAAGACGATACCGCAGAGGTCGTACTTGAGTCCGCAAGATTTAAGAGGGATAATGTAAGAAGAACCTCCCGCGCGCTTAACTTAAAATCGGACTCGTCTTCAAGATTTGAAAAAGGCGTGGATTTTACCTGTCAAGAGCTTGGCCTTAAAAGAGCTCTCACCCTTATTTATAAAACGGGCTCGGGCGACATAGTGGATGGCGTAATCGATAAATGCGTTCCATACGAAAAGCAAAAAAAGCTGTTCTTTAAAATTTCAAAGCTTGACGACATCTTGGGCGTTGAGGTAAACAAGGCGGAGCTCGTAAAGATATTAAACACAATTGGAATAAAATCAAGCGAAGAAAACGGC
>JAAZIO010000012.1 GCA_012800805.1 Clostridiales bacterium
AGGTATAGAAATATTCGATGCCCGCTTTTTCAAACTTTTCTTTGAACTCGTTTTGATACACTTCCTCAAAGATGTCTTTAAAGCGATGGTCGTAAACCTTTGAAATGGTGTCTTTGGTTGAAAACCAAAGGTCCTTTTTCATGTCGAGAGCGTATGTGAAACAGCTTCTTGCAAAGCTGTATATTGATTTATCGGTGTTGTGCTGGCCCAATACAATGCCGCCCGTCGTTGAGAAGTTAAAGATTTCCTCCCTTCTCTCTCCGTTTTTGCCGCTAACCACAAGCTCTGCCTTATCGCCCTGCTCCGCTCTAAATTCAACCGCTTTATATACATCGCCGTATGCGTGACGGGCGATTATAATCGGCTCTTTCCAGCTCGGAACAAGAGGCGTGATGCCTTTAACTAGCACAGGCGCCCTGAAAACCGTTCCGTCAAGAATAGCCCTTATTGTAGCGTTCGGGCTCTTCCACATCTTGGTGAGCTTATACTCGTCCATCCTTTGCGCGTTGGGGGTGATTGTCGCGCACTTGACGGCAACTCCCAGCCTCTTTGCAGCTTCTGCGGACTGCTTTGTGACTTCATCCTGCGTCTTGTCGCGGTTAACCAAAGAGAGGTCGTAGTATTCCGTCTTCAAATCAACGAACGGAGTGATAAGATAGTCTTTAACATACTGCCAGATGATTCTTGTCATTTCGTCGCCGTCCATTTCGACAAGCGGCGTAAGCATTTGTATTTTCTCTTTCATAAGCACCTCAGGGGGAATTTTAAACTAAAATTTAACTTTTTGCAACTGTTCTGTTCTTATTTCCTCCCAACTTAAAGCTCTTGTTGTAATGCTTTAAGACTTCGCTTTTGAAAGTCGTTTTTTCCTTAAGCTGTCTGTCTCTTCTGGCGACCGCCGCATTGACCATTTTTTCCACAAGGTCGGAGTATGTTATCCCAAGCGGCTCAAAAAGATAATAGGCAAGCGAGCCCGGTATTGTGTTTATCTCGTTTATAAATACTTTTCCCGTTTTTCTGCAAACGAGATAATCCATCCTTACCACGCCGAACAGCTCAAGTTCAGAGTATATTCGCTCGGTAGTGGATTTGATGACGGCAGCTTCCTCCTCGGATATCGACGCCGGGATTTTTCTGCCGAATGTTTTTTGATTTGAGATATATTTATCCTCAAATGTTAAAAACTCGTTTAAGCTATAAGGTTCCTCCGTTTCCGAAACAACAATCTTTTCGCCGTCGAAAAAGCATGCGCAGTTGACTTCCTTAAAGTCCTCAAGATATTTTTCAACCACTATTTTTTCGCCGAAAGACGCCGCTATCTCAAGCGCTCTAAGCAGCGAGCTTCTGTCCCGCGCTTTTTCTATCCCTATGCTTGACCCCTGCATGGCAGGCTTGACAATCAGTGGATAGTCAAGGAATGTTTCTATATGAAGCAATGTCGCGTCGGGGTTGCCCTCGATGTCCGAACGAGTTACCACAAGGTATTTTACGACATTTAACAGCATACTTTGGAAAAGCTCTTTGGACACAGCTTTATCCATTCCGATTGCGGAGCCCAAAACGCCCGAACAGGTG
>JAAZIO010000109.1 GCA_012800805.1 Clostridiales bacterium
AGCCTGAAATCAAACCTTAAGCACCTAGACAAAATTGTCGGGGGAATTTGGTGAACTTCCGTAGTCGCCAGGATAAAAATGGCGTATGACGGCGGCTCTTCCAGTGTCTTAAGCAAAGCGTTGTGGGCGCTTCTTGAAAGCATGTGGACTTCGTCGATTATATAAACTTTGTATCTTCCGACTGTAGGGGGAAAATTAATTTTTTCGATAAGCTCTCTTATCTGGTCGACGCTGTTGTTTGAGGCGGCGTCGATTTCCTGAATATCGAAATTGGTTTGCGATATAAGCTGTCGGCAAACCTCGCACTTTCCGCATGGCGAACCGTTAACGGGGCTGAGGCAGTTTACCGCGCGCGCGAACATCTTTGCAACCGATGTTTTTCCAACGCCCCTTGTTCCCGTAAAAAGATAGGCGTGGCCGACCGAGCCGTTTTTCAGCTGGTTAATCAGTGTGCGGACTATATGGGCCTGTCCTATGACCTCATCAAAGGTTTCGGGGCGGAACCGCCTGTAAAGCGAAGTGTAAGCCATGAAGCTATTATAATATAACAGACGGGATTTATCAATTGTTTCTTAAAGGAACGGCGTTATGGCGAAGCACCGCCATCGCCACCACGCACTTTCTTATATCCGATATGTCAATGCTCCCGTTATCTAAAAGCTTTATGGTGTTGTCAAGCTGCGCCGCGGCAATGGCAAGCGAAGCTCCGAGCGCCGCGATTCGCTCATCGACCCCCTTAAGCTCCCTGTAATACCTTTCGGCCTTGCCTTGCATTAAAAGAATGTCAGGCTTGATTGAGCTTAAAGCGATATCCCCCTTTTCAATTGCTATAGTAAGCTCGTTTAGTTTTTTAAAAGACTCGTCGAAAAACTCTAGCCCCTTTAAAGCCGTCTCTTTCTCGTCAAGGTCAAAGTATGTTTCCTTTTCATAAGGAATTTCAATTATATAAAAGCCGCTCTCCTGCTTTTTTAAAACCGTCTCCGCCTCCTCTCTTGTCGGGAATGCCGCCACTATCAAATGATAGTCGTCGCCGTCTCTTAAAACATAGCCAGCGCCGCCCCTTGCCCTTATGATTTCCGCGGCCTCCCTGGCTAGCGGAACGGTTGAATACCTTCCCGATGAGAGCAGATAGTAATAATCCTTTTCCCTACCCCAGGTTATCAATCCGCTAAAGCCTTCGCCCGATAAAAACGAACAGCTAAGTATGGTCAGCATAACGCAAAGCACCATCGCAAGAATTATCAGCGCCGCCCTCTTTTTGTCAAGCCTGTCTAAAGCTCTTTTTTCTTTGTTTTTGGCTTTGTTTGAAAAGCTTTTTTCTTTAAAGGTAAAATTTTCGCTTGTGCCATCAAACTTTTTATCTGCCTTACTTTCAAATTCATTAATTTTTATATCGAAATTATCATTTATTTCGTATTTATCAAGTAAGTTTTCTTTGTTTTCATCCCCGCTTAGACAATCCGGTAGTGTTTTCTTTCGGCTATCCGATATGATTTTCTTTCTTTCATCAAAAACAATGCCGTCAAGGTGAAAGCTACTCATGTTTTCTGCCTTGCTTTCACTCCCGCCCGTTTGGTATCTGCTTAGTTTGCTCTCGCCGTAACCGCGAATAAGCGAGCCTGAACCCTCTCTCAATGCATCGATAAGAGCGCCGTTTCCCACTTTTTCTTCGCTATCACCGCTATAAGCAGACATCTTTTTATAATCATTCAATATTGTTATTCCGTTTAGGCTGTTTAAAGGTTTTTCCTCTGTAAAATCTTTAATTAACGGGTTTTCCCCGCCCGCGCAATGAGGGCAGTTTTTGCAGTCGCCGTCGCAAAAGCTAAAGCCGTATCCGTTTAAATCCGTTTTCTTTACCATACGCTCACCCAGCGAAAATTGCATAAAAATAGCGCAATTTTTCCGTTATGCCTTATAGTTTATTTTGGCAAAGAAAAAAATATAACCAGGCTATCAACTTTAATTAACCAATAGAATCAAAATAAAAAACACCGCGTTTGCGGTGTCATAAAAAAATGCGGTTTTGGCAATTATTATGTATCATTCCTCTTGATATTGTATAAGCTCAACACCCGCTTCCTCTATAAGCTTTAAGGCGAACTCATCGGGATAGGGCTTAATGTATACAACCCTTTTAATGCCCGCATTGATAATCATCTTTGTGCAAATCGAGCAAGGCTGATGCGTGCAATAAAGCGTCGCGCCCTCCACCGATACGCCAAGTTTAGCGGCCTGAAGTATAGCGTTTTGCTCGGCGTGAACGGCGTAGCAAAGCTCGTGCATGGTGCCGGAGGGTATCTTGAGCTGGTCGCGCATGCAATAACCCTTGTCACGGCAGTTAAATACGCCCGATGGGGCTCCGTTGTATCCTGTTGTAAGTATGCGGTTGTTTTTGGTAATCACCGCGCCCAC
Organism: Clostridiales bacterium; assembly: GCA_012800805.1. GTDB lineage: Bacteria > Bacillota > Clostridia > Christensenellales > CAG-917 > JAAZIO01. The sequence continues at coordinate 2,416 of JAAZIO010000109.1, forward strand.
CTGTCTGCCGTCCCTTGCGCAGCTAGACCAAGTAGACACCAGACGGCACATTTCAATAAATCTTTTGTCCCACTTATCCATATAACACCTCGAATGAAAGTATTTTATCACAGCTTTTTAAAATAGTAAACAGCGGATAAAATTTTGCAAAAAATTATATAAAAAAATCTACAAATTTCGGTTGACAATATAAGGAAAAAGCAATATAATGCAAGTTGCACAAAAAAATACAGGAGGTACAATATGGTTATTAAACCGCTTTTTGACAAAGTCGTTTTAAAACCTATCGACAATACTGAAAAAACGGCAAGCGGAATCGTTCTTCCCGGTTCGGCTCAGGAGAAGCCCCAGTTTGCGGAAGTCATCGCAGTAGGCCCCGGCGGAACGTCTGTCGACGGCAAGGAAGTCAGCATGCAGGTCAAAGTCGGCGACAAGGTAGTCTTCTCAAAGTATGCCGGAAGCGAATTCAAAATCGACGACCAAGAAGTAATAATTATTCGCCAAGCCGATATTTTGGCAATAATCGAGAAATAAAGGAGGCAAAAAAAGATGGCAAAACAATTCAAGTACGGCGAAGAAGCCAGAAAAGCTATCGAAAAGGGCGTTGACACCCTTGCCAACGCCGTTAAAGTCACACTCGGTCCCAAAGGCAGAAACGTCGTCTTAGATAAAAAGTTCGGCACGCCCCTTGTTACCAACGACGGCGTTACCATTGCAAAAGAAATCGAAATCAAGGATCCTTTTGAGAACATGGGCGCCCAGATTGTTAAAGAGGTGTCCGTAAAAACCAACGATGTTGCGGGCGACGGCACCACCACGGCCGTGGTTCTTGCCCAGGCCATGATAAAAGAGGGTCTTAAGAACATTGCGGCGGGCGCAAACCCCATGATTTTGAAAAAGGGTATCGCTTTTGCCACAGACAAAGCGGTTGAGGAGCTAAGAAAAATTTCAAAGCCCATCGAAAGCAAAACCGCTATAGCGCAAGTAGCTTCGATTTCCGCTGGCGATGACGCAATCGGTCAACTCATTTCCGAAGCTATGGAAAAGGTCGGCAAAGACGGCGTAATCACCGTTGACGAGGGCAAGACCATGAGCACGGAGCTCACCATTGTCGAAGGCATGCAGTTCGACCGCGGCTACGCTTCCCCCTATCTTGTAACCAGCACCGAGAAGATGGAAGCTGAGCTTGAAAACGCTTACCTCCTTATCACCGACAAAAAGATTTCGTCGCTGCAGGACATACTGCCCGTTCTTGAGCTTTCGGTTAAGAGCAACCTCAAGCTCCTCATCATCGCGGACGACATCGAGGGCGAAGCCCTTACAACCATTATCGTCAACAAGCTTAAAGGCGTGCTCAACTGCGTAGCGGTTAAGGCGCCGGGATTCGGCGACAGAAGAAAGGCCATGCTTGAAGACATCGCAATCTTGACGGGCGGCACCGTGGTTTCAAGCGACCTCGGCTATGAGCTTAAGAATGTGACCGTAGACATGCTCGGCAGAGCCAAGAGCGTCAAAGTGGATAAGGACAACACCACAATCATCGGCGGCGCGGGCAATCCCGAAGCAATCAAGGGCAGAGTTAAAGCCATCAAAGCCCAAATCGAAGAGACCACAAGCGATTACGACAGAGAAAAACTTCAAGAGCGTCTTGCCAAGCTTGCCGGCGGCGTAGCCGTTATCGGCGTCGGCGCCGCGACCGAAGTTGAAATGAAAGAGAGAAAGATGCGCATTGAGGACGCTCTCGCCGCAACACGCGCGGCCGTAGAGGAAGGTATCGTTCCCGGCGGCGGCGTCGCTCTCCTTTCAATCGTCGAC
>JAAZIO010000013.1 GCA_012800805.1 Clostridiales bacterium
CGGCTGCGATTGCGGAAGCTCCGTCCGCCACATAGTTGATAACTATTTTGCCCTCAACCGCGCTTTGGGAGTTGTTAACGATAATGTCGCCACCGAAAGTTTCTTTTAAAATCTTTTCAAAGACAAACTGCGGCGTGTTGCTTTGACCTATCGAGCTTACCCTTTTTCCTATTAGCTTGTCAAGCGTAAATCCCTCGGGGTTCTCCTTTCCTATAAGATAGAGCACGCCGAACACGTTTGAGGTAACAAGCTTATATTTAGCGCCCCTGTTGTAAAGCTGGGCGGCGGCGTTTGTGGGAAGAATCGCTATATCCGCCTTTTCCGACAGCACTTCGCCGCCGATAAGCGAGGGATTTATAATTTCTAGCTCAATCTTTTTGCCGCCGACAGTCGCGCCGCTCGCAATCAAGCCCGCGACGGAGAGCGCGGGCGTGCCGTCGGGAACGGCAAATCTTAAAACTTCAGCATCGCCCTTGGTGTCGTCGTTGCATGCGCTGAGCGCAAAAACCATTAAAGACAGCGCAAGTATGGCTACCATAAATACCAAAAATCTTTTTTTCATAATATCCTCCATTTATACTTCAAAACTAGTAAGCGCGGATTTTACGCTAAGCCCCGAAAACTTTCCCAGTTTTCCCGTAAGGGCGGAAATCCTTTCGACCGAGCCTTCAACAATTAAGCTGATTGCCGAAATATCGCCTCTGGGAACGCCCATTCTTCCAACGATGATGTCCGAAAACTCGTTTAAAAGAAACTGCATGTCTATGCTTACTTTTCTGTCTCCTTTGACGACTATTCCGATAACTCCGATTCTTTTCATGACAACTCCTATTATGCGTAATATAAACAAAAAACGCCGTCCAAGACAGCGTTAATTACCAATTTGTTTTTCCGAATTATCCAGTAAAAAAGATAAAAACGGTTGATATTTTGGTTGTCGACGCCGTCTTACTCTCCGAATGACTCATCGATTCAGATAGCTTTTTATATATTGTATTACCGTTGCGTTTAATTGTCAATATATAGCGCTAATTTAATTATTTTTATTTAGCTCTAAATTTATAGCAATCTTATAAACCTCGTCTTTGCTAAGCCCTCTGTCCTTTGCGGTCAGCTTGATTGCGTCCTTTTTGCTCTCTCCCATTTTCATATAGCTTAAGATGTGCTCTTCAACGCTTAGGCTGTTTAAAGGGTTTTCCGCCTCGCTGGGCTCGACTATCAAAACAAACTCGCCTTTTGCGCTATTTAGGAAAAACTCTTTAAGCGTGGTTTTTATCACGCTCTCGTGCATCTGTGTAAGCTCTTTTGCGACATAAACGGTTCTGTCGCCAAAGGCTTCATAAAGCGACTTTACCGCGCCAAATAAGTCATGAGGCGCGACATAGAATATCAAAGGATATATGTAGCCGCTTAGTTTTTCCAAAAGTTCTTTTTTGTCCTTTGCTTTTTCGGGCAAAAAGCCGACAAAGGTAAACCCGCCCGACTTTATCCCGGATAGTGAAAAAGCCGTAACCGCCGCGCTGACGCCTGGGACGGCCTCAACTTCAAGCCCTTCTTCTCTGAATTTTTCAACAACCGCGGCTCCTGGGTCGGATATGCCGGGCATTCCCGCGTCGGTAATCAGCGCGACACTCCTGCCGTCCTTTACAAGCGCCGCTATTTTATCCGCCGCCTCCCTTTCGTTGAATTTGTGATAAGAAATCAAAGGCTTTGAGATTTCATACCGCTCAAGCAAAGTCAAAGAATGGCGAGTGTCCTCGCAGGCTATGACATCCACGCTCTTTAGCGTCTCTATAGCTCTTAAGGTTATATCCTTTAAATTTCCTATCGGAGTTCCGACCAGATAAAGCTTGCCCAATCCGCACCTTAAAACAATTGCGTTAAATTACTAAATGATTTTTTATTTAATTTTATATCTTATTTTTAACCTGTTTATAAAACTAAGTCATTATTTGCCGTAATTTAAAATTATTACTACCCAATTAATACCTAGGCTTTTGCATTCTCTGTTTTATTATTAATATTTGCTAAACATTGTAAATAAGCAAAAAAGTTACGCCTTAACTACTGAGAATTTGAGCTGCGCTAAAACTTCGGGATAAAGCTTGATTTGAACGGTGTATTCGCCAAATTCCCTGATGTTTTCTTTAAGCGCTATCTTCTTTTTGTCGACATCCGCGCCAAGCTTTTTAAGCTGTTCGGCAATTTCGGCGCTGGTTACGCTTCCAAACATCTTGCCGCTTTCGCTGGCTTTTACAGCAATCGTAACGTTAAGCGACTCAAGCTGCTTTTTCATAAGCTCGGCTTCGGCGCGCTCGGCCTGTCTTTTTGCCTCTTCGGCCTTTTGCCTTTGCTTTAAAGCGTTTATGTTTTGAGGGTCCGCCGCAACCGCAAGCTTGTTTTTAAACAGAAAATTTCTTGCAAATCCGTCGCTTACTTCCACTATTTCGTCTTTTTTCCCCGTGCCTTTTACATCTTGAACAAGAATTACTTTCATAACTCCTCCTTTTTGTCTTATACACTATAGCACAGCAATGGCAAAAATACAATTAATAAAGAATAAAACCTTCGCCTTGGGCAAATACTATCTACGGAGGTTTTTTATGGAAAGAATTATTTGCTACACGAAGAACTGCGAGCATAATCTTAAAAACGTGTGTTTTGCCGGAGTCATAACTGTGGGCGAGAAAGCGGTGTGTTTGAGCAAATCCAAAAGAGAGGGCGGAATGCTCGCGCAGGTATTTGCGGACGCCGAAGCATCCGAAGAGCTTGCCGATGCGGGTTCGTATGAATGCCTTGTCCAGTGCAACTGCCACTGCGTGTTCAACAAAAACAACATCTGCTCTTCCAACGCTATCGAAATAGACGACACTTTCATAAACACCAAATGCATGACGAGAATCAAACCGCAATAGACGAATATAGTAAATGCACGAAACTAAAACCGCAAAATATACGGCGGCAATAGATAATAGATTTATTGATATACATTTATATATAGAATGTTATGTATAAGATAAAAGAAAGGCCCCAAAAAGGGCTTTTTATTTTATATACAGACATATTACGCGCCAAAAAAAATAACATTTTTAAGTGTAAATAATGTTTTTGTGCATACAATACTAAAGAGGTTAATATGTGGTCCAATGTCATCAGTATAGACAAGTTATATAAACGAGAATTCGACTATTTGTTTAACATCGTAAAAAAATCAAAGACCATATCTTACGCTTTTGAAGAGAGCAGGGACAGGTATTTTTTATACATCGCGGCCCTTTGCGAAAACTCGGATGAAGCCCGAAGCACCGTGGAACAGGCGCTTATACATGTATATCTGACCTATTTCAAGCTTAGTGTCTTTTTAAAAAACATCAAGCACGAAAAACTTAGCCACGCCATGGTCGCTCTCCTCTCCTCACTGCTTGCTTTTGACAGAAGCTTTGAAGAAACCGTCATTTTAAAAACTCTGTCCGATACGATAGACTACAATGTGGACGCCATATTCAACTTCCGCCTTTCGGCTCTCAGGGAGAACTGGACCGAGCTGGCGCAGCTTTGCAACAATCTTTTGAGCACCGCGATAGACGAAAACGATGTGTATAACGTCGCCTCCTTCATCACTTCCGACGAGGGAGGAAAAAACAAGCTTATGATTACGCACGACGAGGCGCCAGTCATTAAAAATCTTACCGAAAACAAAGAGGTTGAGATTGAAG
>JAAZIO010000001.1 GCA_012800805.1 Clostridiales bacterium
CTTCTTCTATAACGGCGGAAACGATTCCATGGACACCTGCAACAAAGTTTCCAAATACTTAAAGAGCGTAAGCTATGATTGCAACGTCATCGGCGTTCCGAAAACCATCGACAACGACCTTTACGGCACCGACCACTGCCCGGGATACGGAAGCGCGGCTAAATACATCTCCACTACGCTCATGGAGCTTAACCTCGACGCGAAGGTTTATGACACGGGTCTTATCGTTGTGGTTGAGGTTATGGGCAGAAACGCGGGCTGGCTTACTGCCGCCGCGGCGCTTGCGGGGTACAAGGGGCTCGGACCCGACCTTATTTACCTTCCCGAAGTTCCCTTTGACATTGACGGCTTCGTCCAGGATGTCAAAGATGTTTGCGCAAGAAACAACAACAAGTGCATAGCCGTGGTATCCGAAGGCATAAAGGATAAAGACGGCAAGTATATCGGCGATTTCGCTCCATCCTCAACCGACCTGTTCGGTCACGCTCAGCTCGGCGGCGTCGGGGCCATGCTGGCCCAGTTGCTTAAACAAAAGCTCGGCATCAAAACACGCGCTATCGAGTTCAGCTTAATGCAGCGCTGCGCGGCGCACCTTGCCTCCAAAGTCGACGTTGATGAAGCGTTCGAGGCGGGAGCGGCTGCGGTTCGCTTTGCCGTTGACGGCGAAACCGATAAAATGGTAGTATTCGAGCGCGACAACACAAGCAGCGAATATAAGATAAAAACCGCTCTGATGCCGCTTGAGTATGCCGCAAATACCGAAAAGAAGATTCCCGCGGAGTGGATTAGAGAGGACGGCAAAGGACTTAAGCAGGAGTTTATCGACTACGCCTTGCCGCTTATACAAGGCGACGCCAAAGCTCCCTTGGAAGACGGCCTGCCCAGGTTCTGCCGCTTAAAGAAAATTTTGGTTGAAAAATAACACGGAAGGACCGACTGATGTCGGTCCGTTTTATTGATATGGCGCTAAAGGTAGGAGATAAAACAGAGCTTGAAATAATAGATAACGGAACGGACGGCGAAGGAATCGCAAAATATGAGGGAATGGCTGTCTTCGTTCCGTTTGTCCTGCCCGGTGAAACAGTCAGGGCGGAGATTACGCTGCTCAAAAAGAACTTCGCAAGGGCAAAAGTAATCAAGCTACTCAAAAGTTCACCCCTAAGGCAGGAACCGCCTTGCCCGCTTTTCAGAAAATGCGGCGGGTGCGACTATCAGCATATAAAATACGAGGCACAGCTTGAGATAAAAAGGGCGGAGGTTAAAAACTGTCTTAAAAAATATGCGGGGCTTGATGTTGAAGTGGGCGAGGTTGTGCCTTCAAAAGAAGTTTTGCATTACCGCAATAAAGTTCAGCTTCCCATTGCGCTTTTTGGCGGCAAAATAAGGGCGGGCTTTTTCAAGGAAAAATCTCATGATTTTATTCCTATAGAAGACTGCCTGCTTCAGGGGGAATGGGCAAAGAGCTTTATAGCAGCTTTTGTAGAATACGCAAACGAATCCAAACTAACCGCTTATGACGAAAGAACCCAAAAAGGTCTTCTACGCCATCTTGTGCTGAGAAAGATAGGGGATAGCGTAAACGCAGTAGTTGTTATAAACGGTAAATCTCTGCCAAACAGAGATAACCTTATTCAAAAATTTAAAGCGCTAAGTATTCCGTTTAACCTTTTTTATTCGATAAACACAAAGAACACAAATGTAATTTTGGGAGAAACGCCCGTATGCTTTTACGGCAGTGAGCTAGCGCAAACCGAAATTTTAGGCGTTAAGACAAACGTTTCCCCCGCATCGTTCATGCAAGTAAACGACAGTGTGAGGGATTTGCTTTATCAATATGCCGCGGACGCGATAAAAGAAAAAGGCTGCGATATTGTCTTTGATGTTTTCAGCGGGGTAGGCATACTCTCCAACATTTTGGCAAAAGTTGCGGATAAAGTCTACGGCATTGAAATCGTAAAAGACGCGGTCGACAACGCAAACGAAATGGCTCGCAGCAACGGTAACTTGGATAAAATCACAAACATCTGCGGCGATGCCGCCGTCGTGTTGCCAAAGCTGGTATCGGAAATTTTCCAAAGCCGTAATGGTGTCTTAAATACTAAGCCGGCAGCAAATCTTGAAAACAACTGCGATATCAATTTAAAAGATAAAAGCGATAACGGTTGTGATACCATTATAGCCGCTAAGAATAAATTAAATGATAACGGCGCTAATTCCACGGTTGACATTAAGACGGTCAGTGATGAAACAAATAAACACAATGATATAAAATCCGATAAAAAATTTAATAATGTTGAGGAAAAAAACGAATATAACAAAGCATCTTCTAAAGATAGCTTAAATTCATTTGACACAAATAGCAATTTAAACACTCTATCTTTGGACAAACCGAAATCCGATAGTAATTTAAATGCTTTAAATAAACCTTATTCAGATGATTTTATATATCAATCCGCCTCCAGTGGTGTTTACAAAAAAGAAAAGTCATTGTATAATCAAAATGCGACAAATTGCGCGGTAGTTTTAGACCCACCACGGAAGGGCTGTGACGAATCGGTATTAAACGCAATACTAACCGCTAAACCTCAAACAGTGGTCTATATCTCCTGCAACCCCGCAACCCTCGCCCGCGACTTGAAAATCCTGTCCACCGAATACAAAATCGACTCCGTCACCCCCTTCGACATGTTCCCCCAATGCGCCCACGTTGAGACGGTAGTATTAATGTCGAGGGTGTAAGTCTAGATTTTACTGAGTTTGTGGAAGCTAAACTAAATCGACTACTCAATCTAAAGGGGCAAAATGTGTACGTGGAAACATATCGATGGATAGAAAAAGAACTGAAAAATGATGTAGGGTTGAGTGGATAGATAAGATAACATCAGTTGGGTTGTGGAGATAGAATGGATGTATATATTTTTAATAGAAGGTGAAGCAATGCTCGAAGTTGTATTTAGTGATAGTGAAAAAGGTTCTATGAAAGTAGCAAAAAATTACAATGCAAAAACTATGCTTGGTGGAGCGATC
>JAAZIO010000110.1 GCA_012800805.1 Clostridiales bacterium
CCGAATGCTAAGCTACCCGTCGCCAAAAAACAATTCAAGCCTATTAAACAGTCTGTTTCCCTCCATAAAATCACCGCCTTAATATTGCCCCTTTAGGGGCAGGTTATAATTCTCCCGCCTTCATTTACTATAATAAAACTCTTTTATGTCCAAAGCAGTTTTAAAAAGGTCAATTACCGCTCAAGCACAAAACGTCAACTGCTTTTCGACAAAACGAATAGTTTTACGATTGCGGCGCTAGGTGCCCGCATACACAAACGCGCCAAGATATCCAAGATTAAGGCAAATGAGCCTGGCCTTAGCCCTTGGCGGCATTATTTAGCCTAAAACGATACTTTGCTTTCTATCTTTTTCCCTTTCAAAAAGCCGCCTTTGTCAGGTTTCATTGAGCTTTTATAAAATTAACTCCAAGAGCTTAAATTTTATGTCGCCACATATAGCAACGGCTTACCTATAGCCAATCACAGTCGCTTTTCAGCTTCATATGAAATGCTGCCTTTCGCCATGTTCCAGAGATGTTATAAGCTCACCGCAAACAAGATATAACTCTTATTTGTCATACCCCGCCTGCCGCAGGTATATAGCCAGCGAACGGACTTACAGCAAGATGAACGCTTAAGATACGGCTTTCGACAAATTATCGTCTCCGCCAATGTTACTTCGACAATAATTAGACAAAGCATTCAAATATCATATCGCTTTAGCCAAGAAATGGCTTTGATTTATATAGACCAATAGCTCAACTGCTATACCGCTTTAGCCGGCGAAATGGCTTTGCTTTTTGCTATAGTCCATTGCTATCGCTTTAGCCGGCGTGATTTTTGCTAAAGTCAAATGATTCAACTAATATCGCTTTAGCTCGTGATTTTATGCCTTAAGATGCCCTTAGATGCTGTATAAAGCCCTCACGCTATGCAATAAATGCTTTAACGGAACTTAGCTCTATCGCGGCTTTTTATTCGGCCTGTTTTATAATCGCTAGCCGTATGGAATAACGGATGTATAAAGCGTCATACTTCCCTCCTTATTAAATTCGTTTTAAGCCACAAAGAAAATCGTTTTTAAGTCACAATGATTTTTATTGCGCTCTTTTCCCTTAATGCGGGATATGCGCGCGGCCGGTATCTGCCGTGCCCATATTTTTTTGCTTAAAGTCTGCTTTGCAACCCCGCAACGCAAGGGGATAGCGCCTGCAACCCTAAGGCGCCGCAAAGCACTATTTAAGCGGATTTTGTTATTAAGTTTTAATCTGCATTTTAAACTATTTAGTTTTATTCCCCATCCGCCATATTGCCCTACGGCGCTGGGCATCTATTGCCCCTCTGCGGCGGATTTAATTAAAATCCCATTTAAGTTAAAACCAAAGACACTATTTTTCGTTGAACTTAGCTACACCGTCTGCCCAAATGCCGGGATTTTTTTACGCCACCTATCGCGCTCTTTACGCCCTTCCTCCTCAATCCAGTTACTTTTAAAGAACATGCTCTCGGGGTGCTTTATCGCGGTGGCGACTATGACCCCCAAGGCGGCAACACCTCCCACAAGTGTGCCGGCTAAAAAGAGCGGCTTATAAAGCAGCAGTATCAGCAGCGGCAACGGCGATATCGCAATCAATGCGGTTGTTGTTTTTTTACGCTCGCGTCTATAGTTTATTACCGACAGCGCAGCGGTTTCGATGAAAAGCAGCGCGTAAGCCACTGCCGCGATTACCCAGAAATTTGTTACAACCAAATCCATAACAATCCCCTCCTTTTTCAAAATCATCTATACACTGCGCTTCGCCATATTCACATGCCCGGGTGACGAGATGCGCTTGCTTAGGATTTTGAGCGGGTTTTCCCCTGCGACGACAAGCTAACACGGCTTCAATCGTTTTGCCAACATTTTTTTTTGTCGAGTTTAAGGGAATTTCAAAATACTTTGGCGGCGGGCGTTTCCGTTTATGGTCAAAAAAGCGGCTTTTTGCCTATTGCGTTTTTCTTGTGGGGGTAGGCCGCGTAAAATAGAGGTAAAAAAGATAAAAATGCAAAGCCAAATTTAAATTTTGTTTTAACTTTTTTTGCGTTAATTTCTAAATATTGTTTATTATTTATAACTATAATTAGTAATATTATTATATAAATATTTTGAGGATTTAATTTTGATTTAACTTCGCTTTAAAAAGGCAACTTTTTCGCTAAAAACCATAAAGGAGTGACATAAAACATTTTGGCTGAAAAATATTTTATTAAATTTACTTTCGCCCTCATTTTGCATAGAAAAAATTAAACCTAAATTATATCTTTATTGACTAATAAATAAATTATCGGCGGAGCTAAATAACTTAAAAATAAATTTCAGCGGGCAGCTAAATAACTTAAAGATAAACAATTAGCGGGCATCTAAATATCGACATGGAACATATGGTTGATTTTGACGCTTTTTATTAAAACGCAATATTTGCAATATAGTGGCCAAATCGCCAAATTTTTGGCGATTGACAACATTAAGTCATAAAAGTTATAATTATTTTAAGGTAAATATGCCGTCGAAAAAGGTAAAAACCGCATGCGTGGCGTCGATTTGCGGCGCTTTTGTCAATTTCGCGCTGGCTTTTATAAAAATCTACATAGGCCTTGCCGCTTCCTCGGTAAGCATAATGAGCGACGGTATTAACAATATCGGCGACGTTCTGGGATGTTCCGCCGCGGCGGCAGGCATTGCGGTATCCGAAAAAAAGCCCTCTTGGCGTTATCCTTTCGGTTACGGCAGAATAGAATATATCGCGGCGATGTTTATCTCCGCGGTCATCGTCATAGTGGGCGGAGTGTTTTTATGGCAATCCATCGACAGACTGTTTTTTCATCCGCCCGTGGCTTTCAGCCCGATGTATTGTTACATTATAGCG
>JAAZIO010000111.1 GCA_012800805.1 Clostridiales bacterium
CATAATTTTCGTAACGCTGCTTACGATTCTAACAGCCGCTATTGCTATTACGGCGTATATTCTCCTTAGACGAAACTACTCTAGACGCGACGCTCTAAAGGACTTTGCTCCCTCAGGAGAGTCAAAGGCAAAGAAATTCATCAGCCATCCCGCCACCATAGCGGGAATCATAAGCATCGCCGCAATAGCGATAAGGTTTGCGCTTTTGTTTACGCTCTTTGGTAACGGTGCTGAAACCGCAAGACTTATCGTGCTTGCCCGTAAAGTGGCGGAACTTCATCCCACGGGTATAATGTCATATCTTGCAGAATACTCGTCAAGTCAGGTTATCTATACACCCGGTATACTTTATATTTTATATGCCATCGGCGGTATAGGATATTATGTGCCCGACGCGGGTTTATCTCAGCTTTTAAGATTGCCTGCGCTGCTTTGCGATATCGGAACGGTGCTGATTATCTACTTCTACGGCAGAAAATACGTGGGCAATAAAATATCCACAATATTTGCCTCACTTTATGCGATTCTTCCCGTGGCGTTTGTCATGTCGGGCTTAAGAGGTTCGTTTGAGAGCATACTTGCGTTCCTGCTTGTTTTTGGATTTATCTTGCTTATAGAAAAGAAATATATACCGATGTATGCCGTGATGGTGCTTGCGGTGCTCTTAGATATCAGAGCGCTCGCGGTTGTTCCGCTTGCTGTATGCTACCTTGTGTATATGTATTATAAAGCGGATAAAACGCTTAAAACATTCGGCAAGATAAGGGCGACGATAATATTCGGTTTTGTGGCTTCGCTTGTTTGCTTCTATCTGCTTAGCCTGCCGTTTATGATAAACGATGTGAGGGCGGGAAGCTTCTTTAAGATATTGGTCTACTATAAAGACATTATGGCAACTAACAATATCTTTGTAAGCAACGCTTTCAACCTCTATGGTATGGTCGCCATGAACAATAAGATAGTAACCAAAACGGTTTCCATTTTGAACCTTATATTCCTGCTCATTCTGATGATTTATGTCATCTCGCTGTATGTCAAAAACCGCAACAGGCTTGAGCTTATATTGCTTGCCTCATTTACGCTTGCGGTTATCGCGGTATTTACTCTTAAGATCAGCGAAACCTATCTGTTCCTCTCGCTCGCGCTTATGCTGATATACACGATGATATCGGGCGAAAAAAGAATGTATATCGTCTTTAGCGGATATTCCATTCTTTCTTTCCTCAATATCGGTCAGCTTCTCAGCCAATCGGGCTTGATTATTGCAAATTCAAAGCATGCAATAGTTTCGTTTGAAACAACGGGCGTGTTCTATATACTGTTTAGCGTGGTTGCCGTGCTGCTTACCCTCTACTATGGCTATGTGACTTATTCAATCTGCAACAACGATAAACTTATAGACATCAAACCCATGCCCGAAAATCTTATTCAAACCATTAAAAACAGCTTTAACAAGCTTAAAAAGCGCATAAAGAAAGTAGGTTGATATTTAAAAAACATAAAAGCCGTTTGAAATCTCAAACGGCTTTTATAATTTTATCCGTCAAGTTTTTTACTTACATATGTCAACTTTTAATTTATTAAAACCTTCAGTTTTACTTATAACCGTCAGTTTAATTAAAAAAGCTGTTATAAAACAGCTTTTAAAATCAATTAATTAAATTTTTACAAATTTAATCTTTATGATTTATAAATGAAATTAGGTTCAACTTTTTCAAAGATTATGTTATCCGCAATAGACTGGGCTTTTTTGAGGTCATCTTCCGTGCGGATAGTCCAGCAGAGCAGGGGAAGGGTTTTATGAATCTTTTCTACATACTTATTTTCCGCCTGTCGGATATCGTATGCGACAAAGTCGGGATTGCAAAGCTTAACCCAAGTTAGTTTTCCGCTTGGCGCCATAAATCTTTTTGCGTATGTAGCAAGAAGACCGCATTTATAAGATGAGTTTTCTTTGCAATATTTTACGGCCCAGGGATTGAATGACTGAATGGCAAAATTGCCTTTATAGTTTTTGAGCCTCTCAAGCGTCGCTATTTCAAGGCTGTGGTCTCTTATAGAGAAACCCTTAAGTTCAATCAAAAGACCAACCTTGCCGTCCACAAAGCTTAAAAACTCGTCAAAAGTGGGAATTTGCTCTTCCGTGCCTTTTAGACGGTATTTCTTTACCTCATCCAGCGTCATTTTGTTTATTGACTTTTTAACGCCGCAGACTCTAAGCAAGTTGGAATCATGGAAAACCACGGGGATACCGTCTTTTGTGAGTCTTAAGTCAATTTCGATGTTGTAACCTTTTTCTATTGCCGCTTTAAAAGCCGCCATAGAGTTTTCGGGGCGTGTTTCGTCGTGCAATCCTCTGTGCGCGACAGGTGTTTTCAATAGCCACTCCATAGCAATCTCCTTAGTAGAATTTTAATAGCCTAAATCTTCGTCAACAATTACGATATAAACCGATTTGCCCGTATTTGGAAACCTGTGTATTACGGTTGAACGGCATATTGTATTAGTGGGGTCGCAATCTTCGCAGGAACCTCCCTTAACGCAGGGAGTGTCCTTGCCAAGCCTTTGACAGTTAAGAGGAGCCGCAACGGTTCTTATCCTTTCAAACGCGGCGTCAAGGTTATCCACAATTTTATTGCGGCCAATTACATAAACAATGTTTTGAGGGCCGTATATGGTTGCCGCGACTCTGTTTCCTCTGCCGTCGGTGTTTACTATAAGACCGGTTTTCGTCAGCGCGTTGGCGGAAGTGACATAATAATCCGCCCCCATGCTCTTTTGCATTATATCGTCCGCGGTCTTGCCCTGATTTGGATAGGAACGGTGATAAATGGCGGAGCCTCTATCAAGCAGCGCTTCCGCAATACTAAGCTCCTTAACCGTTTCGGAACCGCCAAATGCCGCGACTTTATCGCGCGGTATAATGTTTAAAACCGTATTGAGCGCTTCCTGTTTATCGGAGGTTATGTAAGGAATGAAACCGTTTCGTGAAAGTATTGCTTTTAAATCCTCAAACATTGAAACCTCGTCAAAATCAAAATTAAATCTATTGCTAAAATTATAAAATTTTATTATAATAATGTCAATATTTTTTCAAAATTGACATTTAGAGGTAGAAATTTTGAGCCTGGAAAACATAAGAAATTTTTCAATTATCGCCCATATAGATCACGGAAAAAGCACTCTCGCTGACCGCCTTATCGAAAGAACGGGAACTGTCTCTCAAAGAGAAATGGAAGAGCAGCTCCTGGACAACATGGATATCGAAAGGGAGAGAGGAATAACCATAAAGCTTCAAACCTGCCGTATGGTTTATAACCATGAAGGCAAGGAATATATCTTAAACCTTATCGATACACCCGGCCACGTGGACTTTACTTATGAAGTTTCAAGAAGCCTTGCCGCATGCGAAGGCGCTCTTTTGGTTGTCGACGCCTCACAGGGCGTTGAGGCTCAAACGCTTACAAACGTGTATCTTGCGCTAGGAAACGATCTTGAAATAGTTCCCGTCTTAAATAAGATAGACCTTCCCGCCGCAGACCCTGATGCCGTAAAGCTTGAAATAGAAGACATCATAGGTCTTGACACCAGCGAAGCCCCTTTGATTTCGGCTAAAGAAGGTGTGGGAATAGACGATGTGTTGAAAGCGGTGGTAACCAAGCTGCCCTCGCCGAAAGGAGATGTCAACGCCCCCTTAAAGGCTCTTATTTTTGACAGCTTCTACGATAATTACAGGGGAGCTATTTCCATGGTAAGAATATTCGACGGCGAAGTGTCCGTTGGCGACGTCATAAAAATGTTTTCCACGGGAAAGGAGTTCCAAGTAACCGAAGTCGGCTATTTTACCCCCAAGATGAAAGCGGTAAGCAAACTGTCGGCAGGCGAGGTGGGATATATAGCGGCAAACATAAAGAATGTAGCGGATACGGCGGTGGGCGACACGATAACACGAGCGGACAAACCCGCTGATGCGCCGCTTCCGGGCTATAAAAAGGCTCAGCCTATGGTTTACGCAGGCATTTATCCGACAGACGGGGCGAGATATAATGACTTAAAAGAGGCTCTTTTAAAGCTTCAGTTGAACGATGCGTCTCTGTCCTTTGAACCCGAGAACTCGCTTGCGTTAGGTTTCGGTTTCAGGTGCGGCTTCCTTGGCCTTTTGCATATGGAGATAATCGCCGAAAGGCTTGAGCGGGAGTTTGACCTTGACCTTGTTACCACGGCTCCGAGCGTTTCTTATAAAATCATCAAAAAGAACGGCGAGGTATTGTATGTGGATAACC
>JAAZIO010000112.1 GCA_012800805.1 Clostridiales bacterium
CTTTTAATTTTTGTTTTTAAAAAAAGCAATAGTCTTTTAATTTTTGTTTTTTTAAAGCAAAAGGTGATTTGTTTTTTAAAAAGCAATTCATTGGACTATATTAAACTTTAAAACAAAAAATCGAAAAAAAGCAAACCTTTGTAAAAATTTAAAAATATTAACTTTAGTTGTAAAAATAATAACTATAAGTTATAATATTAAAAATTCCAAATTCAGGTATACCGGAGATAAAGATGCTTTTAGTGCTGGACATCGGCAATACGAATATAAAGTTCGGCGTTTTCAAAGGCGAAGAACTTATGGCAAGCTGGAGGGTTTCGACCGAAGCCGCGAAAACGGCAGACGAATACGGGATGCTGCTTGGCGATTTGCTTCGAACTCAGGGACTGACATTTAAAGATATAGACAGCGTTATTATGTCCAGCGTCGCCCCCTCGCTTAACTACACGATAGAGCACATGTGCCGCTATTACCTGGGCCTATCGCCCATTGTAGTGGACAGCGACAGCAACTGCGGCCTTAAAATCACATACGACCATCCCAAAGACCTTGGCCCCGACAGAATCGTCGGTTCCACCGCGGCTTTTCACTTATACGGCGGTCCCGTGATTCTGATTGATTTCGGCTCGGCAACGACATTCAACGCTATAACGGCCGACGGCGAGTTCCTCGGCGGGGCTATCGCGCCTGGAATAAAGACGGCAACGGAGTCGCTTGTAAATGTGGCGGCAAAGCTTCCCAGAATTGAGCTTGTCCGTCCCGAAAAAGTAGTATGCACAAACACAAAGTCGTGCATGCAGGCGGGTATAATTTACGGCTACACGGGGCTTGTGGAGTTCATGATTAAAAAAATCAAAGAAACCCCCGGCATGGAAAACGCGAAAGTGGTTGCAACGGGCGGGCTCTCCCAGCTCGTGCAGTACGACGGGGACAATAAACTTATAGATATAGTTGACAGAGCGCTTGCCCTAAAAGGGCTTAAAATCATATTCGACAGACAGAAAACGGAGACGCTATGAAAAAAATCGGAGTTGCATTATTAGGTTTAGGCACGGTAGGCGGCGGAACCTACGAAATTCTTACCAAAAACCGCGAATATTTCATAAAGACTCAAGGAATCGACGTTGAGGTCATGCATGTTCTTGAGCGCAACACTAAACGCGCGGAAGAGCTTGGCGTTCCCCTCGGCATTGTTTCAACGGATATAGAAAATGTTTTAAACAATGATGATATAAAAATAGTAGCTGAGTTTTTCGGCGGTATCGAGCCCGCCCGCACTTTTCTGCTTAAAGCTCTTGAAAAGGGCAAGAGCATTGTGACTGCCAACAAAGAGCTTTACTCAAAGCACTGGCACGAGTTTGAGGCGGTTGCGGCAAAGACGGGAGCGGGCCTTTACTTTGAGGCCAGCTGCGTGGGCGGCGTTCCCATTATCCGCACGATAGAAGAGGGAATGCAGGGCAACAGGATTGAAGAGCTTAAGGGCATCATCAACGGCACGACAAACTTTATTCTTTCGTCTATGGATGAAGAAGGCGCAAGCTACTCGGACGCCTTAAAGCGCGCCCAGGTGCTTGGATACGCCGAGTTTGACCCGACGGCAGACGTCGAGGGATTTGACGCGGCTTATAAGCTAAGCATTCTTTCATCGCTTGCCTATCACAAGAGGATACCCGTAGATAAGATTTACCGAGAAGGCATATCGAAAATTCAGATTGAGGACTTAAACACGGCAAAAGACCTAGGTTACACTTTAAAGCTTCTTGCGATTTCCAAAAACAAAGGCGACAGCCTTGAAGCCAGGGTCTCACCCGTGTTCGTTCCCTCCTCGCACCCTCTTGCGGCCGTCAAAGGCTCTTTCAACGCGGTGTATCTGAAAGGAGATTCCGTCGGCGACATCATGCTCTACGGAAGAGGCGCGGGCGCGCTGCCTACGGGAAGCGCAATCGTAAGCGATATACTTTATGCCGCAAGGCAGAGCGAGCACAGGCGCTATCCGTTTATGCTTAAAGATGAAGATGTAAACATATCAAACGACTTCACCTCTAAATACTATATAAGAGTTGCCGCTCTCGACGAGGAAGGCACGCTTGGTAAAATCGCAAACGTATTCGGAAAGCGCAACATCAATATTGACGTCGTTTTGCAAAAGCAGCCGAGAAGCCGTGAGAATGTGCCCATCATTTTTGTGACGGGCAAGGCAAAAGAAAGCCTTATGCAAAAAGCGGTAAGCGAAATAAAACAGCTCTCCGGCGTAAGGGAAGTCGTTTCGCTGATAAGAGTAGAGGAGTAATATGGGTTTTAAACGCGGAGCGGGCGTCCTTTGCAATATTTCAAGCTTGCCGGGCAAATTCGGCATCGGCTGTTTTTCTTACTCCGCCGAAAGCTTTGCAAGGCAAATCGCCGACATGGGATTTCATTGGTGGCAGGTCTTGCCGCTTACATCAATCGGATATGGTAACTCGCCGTACTCAGGCATATCTACTTTTGCGGGAAACAGCCTGTATATAAATCCCTTTGAGCTTAAAGATTTAAATCTTTTGACCGCGGAAGAGGCAGATAGTGCAAAATACTGGGGCGACCCTTATAAAGTAAACTACGCCTTTGCTAAAAACAACGTCAAAAACTGTCTTGAGATAGCGCTTACAAGGCTTACCGACGAGCTAAAGGAAGAGATAGAAAAATTCAGAAAGGAAGAGGCTTACTGGATTGAAGACTACGCTCTTTTTATGGCTATTGCCGAAGAAGAGGGCAAAAAGTGGATAAACTGGAGCGAACCGCTAAAAAACCGCGACGAAAAGGCGCTTATAAATTTCAAGGAAAAAAAGGCTGACAGAATATACTTTTATGTCTTTGAGCAGTTCGAGTTTTACCGCGAGTGGTATAGCTTAAAGAAAAAAATCAACCAAAGCACGGTTGGCGTAATAGGCGACCTTCCTTTTTATGTTGCTTCAAACAGCGTGGATGTTTGGGCTAACCGCAGCCTGTTCCAGCTTGACGGCGACGGCAGGCAGACGGCTGTCGCGGGAGTTCCCCCGGACGCGTTTTCGGCGGACGGTCAAATCTGGGGCAACCCGCTCTACGATTTCGACGAGATGAAAAGGGACGGCTACGGCTGGTGGAGAAAAAGGGTAAAGCACTGCTTTAAACTATACGATGCCTTAAGGCTTGACCATTTCAGGGCTTTTCACACTTATTTTTCCATACCCAACAACAACCCTCTTACCGCAAAAGACGGCGAATGGGTAAAAGGCCCGGGCCTTGAGCTTATCGAGTATTTCAAAAAGGACAATCCCGAAGGGCTTTTTATAGCGGAAGACCTTGGTCTTATAACCGAGGATGTTCAGGAGTTTGTTGAAAAAACGGGATTCCCGGGGATTAGGGTATTCCAGTTCGGCTTTGACGGAACGCCGTCGCCGCACCTTCCGCACAACTATGATAAAAATGTCGTCTGCTACACGGGAACGCACGACAACACCACGCTATTGGATTGGTTTTATAAGCAGGAAGAGAGCACAAGGAATTTTGCCTTGCAATACTGCGGATTCCACGGCGCGGGATGGGGAGCGGGCGGTAGCAACTGCATGTCCAACAAAGCGGTCATAAAAACGCTGATTATGAACCCCGCGATTCTCGCTGTTTTCCCGATACAGGACCTACTTGGCTACGGCGCCGATACGAGGATGAATATACCCGGAGTGCCGGAGGGCAACTGGGAGTTCAGGGTTTCATCCGACGCCCTTATGACGATAGACCGCAATTATTTCCTTGAACTGAACAACACATACGGCAGAAACAGAGGCAGTTACAATATATAATGATTATATTTGTAACCTTTGATAAAAAGCGGACACTTTTAGAAGAAGCATACGATGAGCTTAAAAGGTTAAAAATAAACACGGGCTTTATTCTCCCGTCTGTCATGCCTGAGGTTTCAAGGGAGGGTAAACCCCGCTTTATAAACTCGGATATAGGCTTTAGCGTAACCCATACAAAAGGGCTCTGTGCCGTGGCTTTTTCAAAAAGCGAAGTCGGAATAGACGCCGAAGCGCACAGAAAAATAAACTTTAACCGCTTTAAAAGAATAATTGAGGCGGAGAGTGAAAAAGAGTTTTTTGATAAGTGGACAAAGCTTGAGGCTTATTTGAAATATACGGGTGAGGGACTAAAGGATATATCTAAAAAAATCCCGCCCGAAGCCCCCGTAAAAAATTTGGAGATAATGTCAGGCTACTCTTTTGCGGTCTGCGGAGAGGGCGAGATAACAATAAAAATATTTTAAGGAGAAAACTATGACGCAAGCGGAAATACTGGATAAACTCAAAGAAATGGTATCTGAGCAGCTAAGGATTGAAAAGGACAAAATCAATCTTGACACCGATATTTACAAAGGCCTTGGCGCGGATTCGCTGGACCTTGTGGAGCTGCTGATGAATGTTGAGGCTGAGTGGGACATCATCGTGGATGACTCGGAAGTTGCGGACCTTCACCTCATATCCGACGTGGTTGAGCTGATAATCAAAAAGACAAAATAAAAAATAACGGCAAACGCCGTTATTTTTTATCAAATTGATTTTATTAAAATCTTTATTGTTTTAATAACTATGCTGACAAAAACGCTTTATATCCTTTTAAATACGCTGACAAAAACGCTTTTATTTAATCCTTTAAAAACAGCGGCAGGTGGGCAAGGTAGATAATGTCGTTTCTTTCCGCCGCGCTGCCTTCCGCTAGAACCGCCATTTTACCGACGATAGTCGCTCCCGTTTGGGCTAAAAGACACTCAAGCGCTCTAAGCGATTCACCCGTTGATATAACATCGTCAACTATAAGCACCCTTTTTCCGTTAAGCTCCATAGCGTCGGACGCGTCAAGATAGAGCTCTTGCAGCCTTGCCGTCGTGATTGATTTAACTTCAATCCTTATCGGCTCTTTCATGTAGAGCTTGGGAGATTTTCTTGCAAGAATATATTTCTTTCCGCTCTGGCGCGACATTTCATAGGCAAGCGGTATGCCCTTTGATTCCGCGGTTAAAATAAGGTCGAATTCGGGAGCTTTCTTTAAAAGCTCTTCGGCCGCCGCAACGGTTAGCGGCACATCGCCAAACATAACGAAAGCCGCAATGGACAGCTTGTCGTTGACTTTGCAAATGGGCAGGTCACGGGTTTGACCCGCAACGGTTATTCTATAAAAATCATTGCACTCCATATTACATCCCCTTAAAAGATTTCGGACAGTGCGATTTTAACGCAAAGGTAGTATTTTGTCAACCTTTGTTTTATTTTGTATATTTACGCCAAGTCGCGATTAAAACATGCAAATTGCCGCCAAATATGCATAGTAATGAATATATATACAAAAATTATAAAGTTTTAGTAAAAATATGCATAAATTTTAAAAAATATAAAATTTGCTTGAAATTTTATACAAAATCGCTTGCCAAAACATAAATACAATGGCATAATACTTGCAATAAAAGCAGTGAGGATAATTATGAAAAAGATATTAACAATAGCTTTGGTAGTTGTTTTGGCGCTCGGCTGCGTATTCGCTTTTGCCGCCTGCAATGACACGGAAAAGGTAAAAGTTGTTTCCGTAGCCCTTACAACCGAAAAATATGCGTTTGCGGTTAACAAGAGCAACGGTGAGTTGCTTGCCAGAGTCAATGATATACTTAATAATAAAAAGGCTGAAATCGAAGCCATCAAGAACAAATACCTTGAGGCGGGAGACGACCTTGACCAGTTCGGCATGGATATCGCAACAGAGTCCACAAACAAAGAAGAAGAGTTTGTCGTAGCCACTAACCTTGAGTTCGCCCCGTTTGAATACACCGTAGGCAAAAAAATCGCGGGCATCGACATGGAGATAGCAAAGCTCATAGCCGACGAACTTGGCAAAAAGCTTGTTGTAATCCACATGGAATTTGACGCCGTTTTAACCAGCGTTCAAAGCATGCCTCAAACCTACGACATCGCCATGGCGGGCCTTACCGTGACTCCCGACCGCGCTGAGAATGTAGATTTCACCAATCCTTACTTTGACACAACTCAGGTTCTTATCGTTAAAGAGAGCGATACAACCTTTGACGCCATCGCAGGTTCCGATAAGTCCGCTGAGGAAAAGACAATAGCAATGAACGAGCTTCTTGCCACTCTCACCGGCGACAAAGCCAAGTGCGGCGGTCAGAAGGGAACCACAAGCCAATACTATATCGAAGGCGGCCTTGAGTATGACGGCTTTGAAAACCTTGAGTTTAAAGCCTACACAAGCGCGGCTCTTGCGGTAAACGACATGCTTAACGGAAACATAGCGTTTGTGGTTGTCGACCAGGCCGTAGCCAACGCGATTGTGGCAAGCTTCAACAGCGCTAGATAACGGAGATTTTTGTGCAAAAGAAGTGGGAACTGTTTGTTAAATCATTCATAACCAATGAAGGCTATACGAAGGTTATTGCAGGTCTTGAAAACACCGTTCAAATAGCCTTCTTCGGCTTTTTAATCGGCGTCGCCCTTGGAACGGTCGTCGCCATAATAAAAGCCTTTTCAAAAAGAAGCAAAGCCGTAAAGGCGATATCACTTATAGGCGACGCGTATGTCGCCTTTTTCCGTGGAACGCCAATTGTCGTGCAGTTGCTTATAGCCTATTATGTCATAGCCCCTCTGTTTGGGGTAAGAATAAACGCTCTTTTGGTCGGCATATTGACTTTTGGCTTGAACAGCGGCGCCTATGTGTCAGAAATCATGCGCTCGGGCATTTTATCGGTGGATGTCGGACAAATGGAGGCGGGAAGGTCGCTGGGTCTGAGCTTTAGCGCTACAATGAGGAAAATCGTCCTCCCGCAGGCGCTGAAAAACAGTCTGCCCGCGCTCGGCAACGAGCTTATCGCAATCACTAAGGAAACATCGGTTGCGGGCTTTATCACCGTGCTTGACCTGACCGAGGCGTTCAAGCAAATCGGCAGCGCAAACTATGAATTTATAATACCGTATCTGATGCTTGCGCTTGTTTACCTTGTTATCGTGCTTATAATGACACTATTTATCAAACTGCTTGAAAGGAGGCTGCGCAGAAGTGATAAACGTAATTAATTTAACCAAAAATTTCGGCAGCCTTAAGGTTATCGATAATGTCAGCACAACCATAGAGGCGGGCGAGAAAGTAGTAATCGTCGGCCCTTCGGGCAGCGGTAAGTCGACTTTTCTAAGGTGCCTTAATCTGCTCGAGGACCCAAACGGCGGCTCAATCATATTTGAGGGCGTTGACCTTTGCGACCTTAAAGTAGACATCAACGAACACCGCAGGAAAATGGGTATGGTGTTCCAGCACTTCAACCTTTTTAACAACCTTACCGTTAAAAAGAACATTATGCTGGCTCCCGTGATGATTGGCTGCAGAAAGCTTAGAAGCTTAAAGCGCAAGAGAGCCTTGATTGCATTTGTCAATTTATTCAGAAAAAACAAGCTTGAGCTTCCCGAGATAAAAGAAACCAGGGCAAGCATCAAAGAAGAGGCTGAGCGTAACGCAATGCGTCTTTTAAAAAGAATCGGGCTTGAGGAAAAGGCTAATGTTTATCCCTCTACGCTGTCGGGCGGACAAAAGCAAAGGATAGCAATCATTAGGGCGCTTGCCATGAACCCAAAGGTTATGCTCTTTGACGAGCCGACCAGCGCGCTTGACCCGGAAATGGTTGGGGAAGTGCTTCAACTTATAAGAGAAGTCGCCGACGAGGGCATGACAATGGTTATCGTCACGCACGAGATGAATTTCGCAAGAGAAGTGGGAACAAGGATTATCTTTATGAATGAGGGTAGAATAGAGGAGGAAAACACTCCCGAGGAATTCTTCCAAAATCCCAAAAGCCCGCGTCTTAAAGAATTCTTGTCAAAAGTTTTAAGTCCGTCAAGCAGGCCCAAGGAGCAGACTGTATAAAAAATTTAAAAATTAAAACTAAAAACAAAAAACGAACGGCAATGCCGTTCGTTTTTGCTTTATAGTTAAAACAAATGATTGCTCAATTTTTTTGATTTTGCGTATTTGCAAATTTTATTCGGATTGTTGGTTATTAGTTAGTCTCTCTGCCTACGCTGATGTTGTCTTTTTCGCGGTTTCTCAAAGTGACCACGGGATGCGGGGCTACCTCAAAGCGATAGTCCTGACCAAACTCGTCGATATATTCCGCAATCGTTCTGTGCGAGGGAACGCTCTTGACATTGCCGTTGATTTTGTCTTGAAGCTTAAAGAACTCGTAATCCTTGGGAAGATCCTGAACAGGCATATAATCTTCTTTGTGAGCGGTAAGGCTTACGGTCCTTAATACATCGCGCACGTAGTCGATGTTGGAATGGAACTTCAAAAGCTCGGGGAAAGCTCCGTTAGGAATGACTTCAGACCAGTGCTTGTTCTCATACTTTTCAAGCAGCTGCGCCGCCGCTTGCAGGTGAGCGATTTCCTGATAGAGATGGTGCTCCCAAACTTTCTTTACCGCGGGGTCGGTCTC
>JAAZIO010000113.1 GCA_012800805.1 Clostridiales bacterium
AATCAGACGAGTGGAAATAAGAGACAAAGACAAAGAAAACAAATAAAATTAACCCCCTTTAAAGGGGGTTTTTTATTTCTTATTTATATAACTATTATTTTACTGTAAAAATATCTGTCTTTCCTTATTTTTTTAAATTTGATATTGGAGTAATTATTAATTTAAACTCTAAAAAAGCTGTTAATGTTTCCTTTAATATATAGTTTATGATTTTTAATTTTTAGGATTTTTATTGTTTTATTGGCAATTTCCAATCAAACAGCGTATATATAGAGCAAAAAAAAGCAGCGAGGTGAGATATGATATTTAAGTTATTTTCTTATGCCCCTATTGAGCTGAAAGACAGGGGCGGAATCCCGTATGTCGTGGATATCCAAAAGGCGACTCTTCAAAACACTAATTTCAGGACGGCGCTTTGGACGGGAAAATATTTTCAATTGACGCTAATGAGCATACCCGTGGGGGGAGAAATAGGGCTTGAAGCACATAAAGGCACCGACCAGTTCCTGCGCATAGAATCGGGCTACGGCCTTGTAATGATGGGCGAGAGCAAAGACGACCTGGATTATCAGGTTAAAGTATCAAGCGGAGACGCGGTCTTCATCCCCGCGGGCACATACCATAACCTCAAAAACATTGGCAAAACCCCCATTAAGCTTTACTCCATCTATGCCCCGCCCGAACATCCCAAGGGCACCGTCCACAAAACCAAACAAGAAGCCGACGAGGCAGAAAACCATTAAATTAAAACCCGCGTTCTTGCGGGTTTTTGTTTGCAATTTTATTTAAAAATGTAAAATCTAATAAGAGCATAAAATAAACTCATACGGTTTTTGCAAGAGCTTTTAATAAAATCAAACGGGCTTTTCCGGTTAATAAACTAATTCGGGTCTTTGCCGATTGAGAGCATTTGATAACCTCAAACGGACTTTGACGATTTAAAGGAATAAAAAAACACCCGCGTTTGCGGGTGCGTTGGAGCTGTTACCGGGATTCGAACCCGGGACCTCGTCCTTACCAAGGACGTGCTCTACCTCCTGAGCCATAACAGCATGGAAGCAATTAGCCTCCAAATTATATTAAAGATTTAAAGCATTGTCAAGTTTTTTCAAAGGTTTTAAAAAGTTTGATTACTCAAAAGTATGGGCGAAGCTCTTTTTCAAAACCAGCTCCATCCTTGCCTGCTTGATTGCCGAAATCAGAACTTTCATGGCAAACTCAAGCTCTTGCAAAGACGGTACGGACGGGGCGATTCTTATATTCATGTCATGGTCGTCAATTCTGTATGGGAAAGTCGCGCCCGCGTTTGTGAACTTGACATTAGCGGCGTTGGCAAGCTCCACTATCCTCTTTGCGCAGCTCTTGACGTCAAGGCTGATAAAGTATCCGCCGTTGGGCTTTGACCATCTTACGAACTCGTCGCCCGCGAAGTCTTCGGCAAGCATTCTGTCTACCAGGTCAAACTTGGGACGAAGTATGTCGGCGTGCTTTTTCATAAGCTTAAGCACATTGTTTTTGTCCTTAAGGTAGATGGCGTGAGCAAGCTGGTTGACCTTGTTGGGGCCGATTGTCTTAAAGAAAAAGCGTTTTTTAAGCTCGGCGATGTTGTTTTCGGAAGCGGCAACGCAAGCAATACCTGCGCCCGCAAAAGTAATTTTGGATGTGGAGGCGAACATATAAATTCTGTCTAAGGTGCCCGCTTTTCTAGCCACGTCGAAAATGTTTTTAAGTTTATCGTCGGTGTCTTTCAAAACGTGGATAAAGTAAGCGTTGTCGTAGAAAATTCTAAAGTCGGGGGCAGCGGTTTCCATGGTGGCAAGACGCTCAACCACGCTGTCGCTGTATGTAATGCCTGTGGGATTGCTGTATTTTGGAACGCACCAGATGCCTTTTACGGCGGGGTCGTTTTTTACTATCGTTTCTACCAGATTCATGTCGGGGCCGTCTTCAAGCATGGGCACGGTAATCATCTCAATGCCGAGAGCCTCGCATATTGAAAAATGCCTGTCGTATCCCGGAGCGGGGCAAACAAACTTGACAGCAGGAAGCTTGTTCCAGGGAGTGGAGCCCATTATGCCGAATTGCTTTGCGAACTGAACAAGGTCATACATCAAAGAAAGGGATGAGTTGTCCTGCGCAAAGACTTCTTCCGCTCTTACGCCCAAAAGCTCGGCAAACAGTTCGCGGATTTCCTTAATGCCCTCGGGGCAGCCGTAGTTTCTGACATCGACGCCTGAAGATTTGAAGTCGGAGTTTTTGAGGGTGTCAAGCAGCCCGACGGATAAATCAAGCTGTTCTTTGCAGGGCCTGCCGCGCGTCATATCCACGCTTATGCCCTCTTTTTGAAGTTTCTTAAAGCTTTTCTGTTCCTCGGCGAGCAGCGCAAGCAGCTGTTCTTTGGGGAGCTTTTTATAATCCATAAAGTATGTAAACCTCCGTCTAGCTATATAACTTAACACAAGAAAAGCAATTTAACAAGCATTTGCGACAAAATTTATTCTTCGTCGTTCTTCCTTGACAAAATCTTGATAGGCGTGCCGCTGAAATCAAAACTTTTCCTAAGAGCGTTCTCAAGGTAGCGCCTGTATGAAAAGTGCATAAGCTCGGGCTCGTTGACTTTGACCACGAAAGTGGGCGGGTTAACGGCCACCTGCGTGGAGTAAAGCATCTTTAGCCTTCTGCCGTTTTTGCTTGGAGGCTCCACAATTCTTACAGCGTCCATCAGAACTTCGTTTAAAAGACCGGTGGGAATTCTCCTTGAAGCGTTGGCATAAACTCTTCTGCTTTCTTTCAAAACCACATCCACCCTTTTGCCCGTTTTCGCAGAAATGAATATGGGCGTGACATAGTCCATAAACTTAAGCTCTTCTAAAACTTTCGCTTTCAATCTTTCGGCGGTCTTTTCGTCCTTTTCCACTATATCCCACTTGTTTAACGCAATTATTGCCGGCTTTCCTTCGTCGTGGATGTAGCCCGCTATTTTAACATCCTGCTCCGTCATGCCCTCGTTCGCGTCGCAAACCAAAACAGCCACATCCGCTCTTCTGACAGCGGCAAGCGCGCGCATAAC
>JAAZIO010000114.1 GCA_012800805.1 Clostridiales bacterium
TAAAAAAACATATCCTCCCTCGTTTAGCCTGTTTAAAACAATATCTTTATCGTTAATGAATCCAAACTCAATAAAGTCAAAGGCGAACTCGCTTCCAAACACCGTAACGGCCCTCTTTTCGCCGTTCATATAAGCTTCCCCCTCAACCCAGATAATTGGGGCGGCAAACTCCGTGCCGTAAGAGCCTTTGATATTTTCAATCAAGGCTGCGTCGTCGGGGACATTTTTAACCATAACGAGCGGTTCAAATTCTTTGCTAAAATCGGTAAACACGGCGGTGGTTATCCTCCACGCCGAAAAAAGCAGGGCGCAGACGCTCATGCCTAGCGTAAGCAGCCTTACGGTTCTCTTTAAGCCTTTTAGGCTTTGAACATTTTTTGAAGCGATTACTGCGTGAGGGTCTTTGGATTTGCCTACGCCTTTTGATAAAACCGAAGCAAGATAAGGCGACAGTGTAAACGCGGCTGATGGAATAAGGACAATGTTTATTATTCCAAGCGCGCCCCTTGTTTCATAAGGGAGAGTGAACATTAGTATAGCGCAAACCAAAGCCGCGGCAGATAAAACGATTGCAAGCGCAGCTTCCAGCTTTTTTAAAGCCGCCCTTTCGCGAATGTTTTCCCTAACGCTTCTTTTTCTTGAAAGCAAAAACGGCAAAAACCCCGAAAATAGCGATATGGCAAAGGAAATAAGCGCTGACACCGCAAGCTTCCATCCAACCACCGTGTAGGCGACGGTCGATGATAGCGTTGCTTTAACCAAAACAAAAAGGACCAGCGGTGAAAGCAAAAGGCCAAGTATCATACCGCCAAAAGAGAGCGCAGAATTTTCGGCCAAAAACAGCGTAAACACCTGCCTTTCGTCCGCTCCAAGCCCTTTTAATTTTGAAATCAGCTTTCTTTTTTCCTCTATTGACAAAACATAGGTTAAAACAAGGGCAAGAACAAGAAGCAGCGCAACGCTGGCCGCAGATACGGTAACCGACGCCGAGTATGTCTTTGCCGAGTTCTCAATGGCGTTATATGATATCGCGGGCTCTACATTCATTGATGAATATGTCTCAAGCGACTTGATTTTTTCAATAACGCTTTCAATGTTTTCGGGATTTTTTAGTTTAACTAATATTTCTGTATATACCCCGCCAAGCTCAGCCGAAAAAAACCTGGATACTCCCCCTTTTGCAGTTCCAATGAAAGTGAACGGGCTGTCGTCGGAAAAGTATCCGCTTTCATCGCATATTGCCGCCACATAAAACTTTCTTGTTTGTCCCAAAACGGTCAGCGAAACGGCGCTGCCAATTTTTAGACCAAGCTTTTTTGCGGCGGATTTAGATACTGCAATATTGTCGGTGTTTTTTACAAGCTCGCTGACGCTGCCCTCAAGGCATACTATTTTATTTATCGTCTCAATTTTATCCGCGTCAAAGCCAATTAAGCGCACATATCCGCCCATGCCCGTGTCGGCGTAAACCGTAACCGAGCCTACCGCGTATTCGATGTCGCCAAAGAGTGCATTAAGCGGAGAAACGGTTGCGATTTTCGCCCCTCCCGCGCGGTAGCTTATTTTGACTTCGCACTCCCCGCTTGAAGCGGTCTCGATGGTGTAAAGGTGTCTAAAAACTATGCCGTCGAAAGAGAGCAGGCTAAATAAAACCGCGATGGTAAGAGCCACCGCAAGTATTATCGCAGCCGTCTTTAGCGGCTTTGTCTTTAAGTTTTTTAAGGCCAGTTTAATCATTTACGATTTTGCCGTCTGCTATCTTTATAATTCTTGAAGCATAGCTTGCGTGAGATGCTGAGTGCGTAACAAGCAACAGCGCCACCTTTTTGTTTAAATTTATCTCCCTTAACAGCTCCATTACCTGTTTACCCATCTGGGCATCAAGGCTGCCCGTGGGCTCGTCAAGGAAAATGAGCTTTGGCTCGGTGACAAGCGCCCTTGCAAGCGCCACCCTCTGCTGTTCTCCGCCGGACAGCTCCGAGGGGTATCTTTTTACGCAGTCTTTTATATTCAGATACTCCAATATGCCGTTTATTTTATCTTTTTCTTTTTTAAGGTCTTTTTTATCCAGTATTAAAGGAAGCTCGATGTTCTCAAGAGCGGTAAGGTTTGATATGAGATTATCCGACTGATTGACAAATGAATAATCCCTTCTTCTCATCTTGGCAAGCTCTTCGTCGGTCACGGCGCCAAGATTTCTGCCAAGAAGCACCACCTCGCCCTCGGTAGGTTTTTCAAAGCCCGAAAGAAGGTATAAAAGAGTTGACTTGCCGCTTCCCGATTCTCCGACAAGCGCCACGAATTCACCCTCTTTTATCTCTATATCGACGCCTCTTACAACCTCGACCGCGCTGTTTCCTTTATAGAATGTTTTTTTCAGGTTCTTTGCCGATATCAAACTCATATATAACCTCAATCAACCATAGTATAGCATACGGCAAATAAAAACAAAAGGTATTTTTTTGCCATTAATCGCTACATACCTATCTTGTATTTGCTTTATTTTATTGATAAAATTAAATTATATTTAAAATAAGGGGTGTAATATGAGAAAAAAAACAGTCACTTTGATTTTGCTTGCGCTTTGTTTCGTCCTTTTGTTTGGCGCGCTGCTTAGCGCTTGCGACACTAAAGAAAAGACGGCAATCATTATACTCCCCGGACTGATGGGCAGCGGGCTTTATGACTCCGAATCGGGTGAGCCGGTATGGGACCCTTTTAAAGAAGGTCTTGATTTTTCTGCCGTGGTTACGCACTCGGGCAGCTTCGGCGTTGTTGAAATAGCGGAATATTTCAACGAAAACACCGATTATGTCACAAAGATTTTAAGGGACGCTCTGCACCAAGAAGACAGCAGCTTTTTAAGAAAGCTTGCGGTAGATAAAGACGGCAATCCCCTAAACCCCAACATTAAACCCGCGGACGAGAGCTTTTCAAATCCCAAGCTTCTCCGCTACGGAACTCTCGGCACAATGAAAGAGATGTATACTAATCTTAAAAACCGCTACGGCAGCAAAGCGGAAGTTATGGTATACAGCTATGACTGGAGAGTCGACAACCGCATCAACGCCGAAAAACTTGAAAAATTCATAAACGACAAAGGCTATAAAAAAGTTGTGTTTTTAACGCACAGCATGGGCGGAAACCTTGCTTCTTACTACCTTGCCCGAAGTGAGGCAAACCGCGACAAGTGCGCGGCGCTCATATCTTTTGGAAGCCCTTACTACGGCTCTCTTACCGCCCTTACCACCCTTGAAGACAAAGACAGCTACGCCTATGATTTGGTGGGCGATTTTGTAGATATCGATTTGGTCGCGCTGCTTTTGCAATCCATTGCGGGAACATCATCGGTCGATCAGGCAAAGGACATGCTGTTTAATGTAATAGAGGAAGATTTTCTCGCGCTTATGAATATTGTCACGCTCTATCAGCTTCTTCCCACTTACGACCTTTTGAACACTTATCAATACCGTTATGAGTATAAGAGCGAAAACTATACAAAGCAGACCAGTTTTATTAAAATCAACGATAAATACATGACTTTCACCCGCGACGAGCTGTATGAGTTCTACGCATCAAGACCTTGGGCAAAGCACGAGGACGGCTCTATGAAAAAACAGGTGCTTGAGCTTAAAGACTATTGGGATGACATGATGGTAACGCTCCCCGACGGTTCAAAGGTTCACTCCACAAGCCTTGTCAACGCCCTCTACATATCGGGTTCGGGATACAAGACCAGAACCACCGTCAACTACACCGCGGATTATAAAGAGGACGGCAGCATAGATTATTCAACGCTGAAATACGATGGCAACACTTATGAATCAACAGAACTTGGCGACGGCACCGTGCTTTTATACTCCGCCGCGCCAAACCGCTATTCCTCCGACAGCAATGTAAAAATCATAACGCTTGCGGACCACTACGACATAGCGATACCCTTTATGGCATTTTCGGCTAAAATCACCTTTCACTTTTTGGATAAAGTCATTTTCTAGGAGGAGCAATGCAGCAGCAAATCGAATTTAAAAGTGAAACAACCCTACTAAACTCTGACGGCACGCTTGCAATAAACGGCGGCTGGGCAAGAAAAAACTTATTTACATTCAACCGCGACCTTGCCCGCCCGAGGTGGCGTCTTAAAGAGTGGGATTTTTACCAGCTCTCAAACGGCAGATACATGGTGCAGATATGTTTTTTCAACATTTCGATAGCCTCAGCGGCGTCGGCCACTTTGCTTGACCTTATGACGGGAGAGCTTATAAACTCAACCAAAATCGTGCCGTTTACCATAAAAAAATTCCCAATGAACCCTAAAGGCGACACTCCGAACTACTTTGAGTTTAAAAAAGGCGGCACCGAGGTAATCTTCGACACAAAGGAAAATGCAAGAAAAATCAGCTTTAGGGGCAAAAGCAAGGGCAAACCGTTTATCCTTGACTTTGAAATGGATATTTTAAAAGACCACGAAAACATAACCATTGTCACTCCTTTCAAAGGAAAGCCCACCAGATTTTTCATGACGACCAAGCAAAACTGCATGCCTTGCTCGGGCACGGTTAAACATGGGGATAGAGTTTGGACATTTGACAAATCCGACACCTTTGCCGTTCTTGACTGGGGCAGAGGGGTATGGCCGTATAGGAACGAATGGTATTGGGGCAACGGCGCGACATACATTGACGGCAAAATCTTCGGCTTTGAGCTTACCTGGAAGATAGGAAACGAGGAGTTCGCGACGGAAACCTGCCTCTTTTATGACGGTAAAGCTCATAAAATCGGGGTGGTAAAGCTGGATAAAGAGCCTTATCTTGACGGTTCATACATGAAGCCGTGGCACTTTACCTCGGACGACGGAAGGCTTGACCTTACCATGACTCCTTTTTATGACCACCACTCAGGCGCCGTTTTTATCATCGGCATGGAAACCCACCAGGTCCACGGCCTTTGGAACGGGCATGTGATACTTGACGACGGCAAAAAACTTGAGATAAAAGATATGTATGCTTTTTGCGAATATGTCGTAAACGCCTGGTAATAAAGCGTATAAACGAATAAATAAAACAAATATTTAATTCCAAAAATAAAAAACGCCCACTCGGGCGTTTTTTTATTTCATAAATTAATTAAGTTTTATAGTTTGGTTTCGGGCGCTTTTGTTTAAATTCATAAAGTTTATTTATTTTCTTCGGGCAATTAAGCTTTTACTTTTCGTTTTACATATTTTAATTACATATTATATAAATCTGCAGCCGCAATAGCTTTGCCTGTAAAGATTGTATTTTTCGCTAAGCTCAATGGAGCGTTTATATCCGCCCTTCTTTTTAAAATCGGCGGGCAGAAATTTCGCCCCGTTTGACAGCGCCTCGGCGGCGGCGCCAAGCCTGTTTATCATATCCGCGTCTTTATGCGGGCTTACGCTTAGCGTCGTTGTAAAATAGTCATAGCCCTTTGCCCTCTTTGCAGTTTTTTCAAGCCTGTCCAAAATGCAGACCGCGCAGCGGGGGCCCCTTTCGGGCTCAAACTCCAGCCCTTTTACCTTTTCAAGGTATTCTTCCCTACCGCCGTCATCAAGGATAAGACCAACGCCTTTAAAGTTATCAACAAGTTTTTTCAAGTTTTCATACCTTAAATAAAACTCGTCAGGCGGCATTATCGAGGGGTTGTAAAAATAAACATCCAGGCTGAAATATGGGGTTAAGAACTCTAGCGCATAACTTGCGCAGGGGCCGCAGCAGGCGTGCAAAAGAAGCTTAGGCTTGTTGCCGCTTTGTTTTAAGTTTAGTAAAAAATCGTCTAATTTTTTAATATCCCTTTTGTCCATAGCCCTTACAAAGATTATTGTTATATTCCATTATCTTTGTGTTTACTTTAACTATAAAATCGCCGTAAGCGGATGTGGCAAAGTCAACCATAAAGACGGGCATCGCTCTTAAATGCTCGATAAACTCCGCTCTTTCCACAAGTTTCAAATTATGTTTTTCCGCAAGGCGAAGCAGCGACCAGCCAAAGATAATTCCCGATAAATCGCCCGCCCTCTTTAAGGTAAACGCGTGCTGGGTCTGGTTGATTCTAAGCATATTGTCAAAGGCGCTAGACGCTAGAATGTTTTCAGCTTCTTTATCTATCTGCTTTGTAAGATATCTCGAGCTTGCGCTCTCATGCCAAAGCGAACGCACCGTATCGTATCTGTTGTAAAAGAATTCCTTATAATCGCTTTTTTCTTTTTCATAGCTTGTTTCAAGCTCGTTTAAATCGACAAACATAACAGCGCCGCTCTCCGCGCCGAAATCGGTTACTACATTATATCTCAGCTTGCCAAGCGGTATGGAATCATTACCGTAAGCTTTATAATAAATATAATCGTATATCGTCTTTCCGTTTACATCAACGGTCGCCAAATATTCAAAAAGGTCCGATATTTTTTTATCTGCCGTGTAAACATGCTGGAAGTCAAGAATAACGAACTCGCCCGTCCGCCTGTTTAAAAACTCTAGGATTTGCTTTAGGTAAATATAAAAAGGCGCGGATAAACTGCCGTGTTTTGTCCACCACTCGCCGCCCCTTTCGGTTTCAACATAACTTAGCCTTATATCAAAATACCTTACCCCGGCTTTCAGCTGCCCCGCCGCGTCCTCAGTCTGAGTTTTGGAAAACCGCGCGATGTATGCCCCGATTAAAGAGCGAAGAGCGGGATTTGCAAGCATACCCGATTCCGCGGGGTCAACCTTGGAATTCTTTGTTATTTCGTTTGAAAAACTGTCATGGCTTCCAAGCAGCGCGATATCTATAACTCTTGGGTTAGCCTCAATTATCCCGTCTATCTTAGAAATTACGCTCAAATATTGATCGCCTTTATATGAGCCGCTCCTTGAAAACAACGCTTCCTCTCTTAAAATAAAACCGAATATGTTCAATAAAAGCGCAAGAGCAACCAAAACTAAAGATGCTATAATCAGCGCCTTTATTCCTTTATTCAAATAAATTCTCATAGCTACCTCAAATATAAAGACTTTCATATATATGATAATACATAGCAAAGTTAAAAACAATA
>JAAZIO010000115.1 GCA_012800805.1 Clostridiales bacterium
AAATAAAGACTTAATTTTAAATAAATCGCAATAATAAAATAAACGACATATCACATATGATATGGCTCCGGAAGTTGCTTTATTGGGCTGCCGGAGATTTTTTATTATTTTTTAAATTATTTTTAAAAAATCGCACATACTGCCAAAAAAGGAGGCAGTATGAGACATACAAAAACGGTTGTTACCATGATACTTGCCTGCCTGATGCTTACTTTTTCGATAGCCATCTGCTTCTCGCTTCCTTATGACGACGGCGAGATAGCGGACGCTGCCGTTTTAAAGCAGGGAAGCACGGGCAGTCAGGTTAAAACGCTTCAAACCAAATTAAAAAACTGGGGCTACTATACCGGCGCCGTTGACGGTATCTTCGGCGCTAAAACCAAAGCGGCGGTAGTTTATTTCCAGAAAAAGAATAAACTGGTAGTCGACGGCATAGTTGGAGCCAAAACCGCGGCGGCGCTCGGAATGAACTTGAATACCTCGTCAACCACAACGGGCGGCGGCTCCTCTAGCGGTTACACTTCGTCCGACTTGTATCTTTTGGCCAAGTGCGTTCATGCCGAAGCCCGCGGAGAGCCGTATCTGGGACAAGTTGCGGTAGCCGCGGTAATCTTGAACCGCGTCAAGCACTCGTCGTTCCCAAATACTATCGCGGGCGTAATCTATGAGCCCGGCGCCTTTACCTGTGTAGCCGACGGTCAGATTAACCTTGCGCCCAACGACAGCGCAAAGAAAGCCGCACAGGACGCAATAAACGGCTGGGATCCCACAAACGGCTGCATTTACTACTACAATCCCTCTACGGCCACAAGCAAATGGATATGGTCAAGACCGATAATGCTGTCGATAGGCAGACACAATTTCTGTAAATAAGGAGAAAGCATATGAACGATAAAAGAGATTTCAATTCCGACAGAAGAGATTACGGCTACAGCAGCAACGCTTACGGCGGGGGGATAAACGGCGATTTTATGAACAGAAAGCGCAAAGCAGAAAAGCGCAAAAAAATATTGTATATCGTTCTTGTTTGCCTGCTTGCGGCGGCTCTGATTGGCGTGTCAATCGGTCTTGGCATAATGGTAATGAAATATAAGGAAAAAGAAAGCGAAGCCAACCAGATGGAAGCCATTTATCAAAAGGCTTATTATGAACTGATTTCATCAACCAACGATATGTCGTCAAAGCTTAGCAAACTTTCGGTGTCCTCCAGCGGCAGCAAGCAGCAGGAAATGCTCTATGACCTTTGGAAAAACGCCGATCTTGCCGAACAGGCTCTGTCGACTTTGAACGTTGAGGGTGACGGCGGTATCAGCCTGAAGAAATTCATCAACCAGCTAGGCGACTACGCTCATTATCTTACCACAAAAACCGTAAACGGCGGAGCTTTAAGCAAAGAAGATAAAGAAACGCTGGCTAAACTAGAAAGCGTCATGCTTGAGATGAGCAATTCCTTAAAAAAGGTTCACGAAGAGGTTATGAACGGCAAGCTCTTTATAGGCGACGGCAATCTTTTTGAGGGCTCGCTCGGCGATATGTTTGAAAAGTTTTCGGACGGCAGCATAGAACTTCCCACCTTGATTTACGACGGTCCTTTCTCCGACGGTCTTAAGGACAGGGAAACCAAGGCGCTTAACGGAAAGAGCGACATTGATGAACAGACGGGCAGAGAGATTGCCGCCAAACTGTTTAACATAGACGCTTCCCAACTGACCTATGAAGGCGAATGGAATACGGATATCGCGACGCTTAACTACAGCTTCATCGACAAAAACGGCATTCAAGTTCACATGCAGCTTTCTAAAAAAGGCGGCATGCTTATCTCCATGAACAGATATAACCAAAATGACGGCGGTGATATCGACGACAGCGAATGTGCGGATGAAGCAGAAAAATATATCAAACTGCTTGGCTTTAACAATATGCAAACCGTTTGGGCATCGTCCGAGGAAGGGATATGCTATGTAAACCTCGCTCCCGTTAAAGACGGCGTAATACTTTATCCCGACCTTATCAAAGTAAAGATTTCAAAGAAAGACAAAACACTGCTTGGCGTGGACGCAAGAAACTACGCTTTCAACCATACCGAAAGGACTTTTGCTAATAAGGCGCTGAGCGTGGAAGAAGCCCAAAGCAGGCTTGACAGCTCTCTTGTGGTTGAAAATGTCAGAGAGGCAATAATTCCCTACAGAACCTCGGGTGAAAAATACACCTATGAGTTTTACTGCACGAGCGAAAGGGGAATATACTTTGTCTATATCGATGTGACAAACGGCGACGAAGTAAA
Organism: Clostridiales bacterium; assembly: GCA_012800805.1. Lineage (GTDB taxonomy): Bacteria > Bacillota > Clostridia > Christensenellales > CAG-917 > JAAZIO01. The sequence continues at coordinate 2,285 of JAAZIO010000115.1, forward strand.
CATTCTCTATGTTGTCGACGCCGACGGAACCGAGCTGTTGATGTAAAAATAAAGCGCCGCATTGCGGCGCTTTTAATTTATTTTGTATTAATTTATTTTGCTGCATTAGCTTCTTTTTTGGCTTCGGCTTTTTGCTGTTTCTTTGCTTTCTTTGCTTCTTTTTTCTGTCTCAGTTCTTCCTCGTCAACGGGCTTTTTCTTAAGAGCCATAATGATTAAATTGGAGATAAGATAAACCGCGGCCAGTATCAGCACCAAAAGAACCGCAAGACGGCTTGAGGTCAGTGAAGTTAAATACTCCATAAAATTCATGCCAGTCTTCTTATAGCTAAAGTAGGGCGTAAGGCATGAAGCCACGGTAAAGACAAATTGGAAACATGTGATTGTCAGGCTCAGCGATTTCCCGTAGAAATTGAATATCAGCCCGAACATATATATCAAGAACGCAAGAGCCGCAACCGCCATGTTCAGCATCGTCACAAGCTGCAGGACGCTGTCAAGTATTTCTTTATCGGCAAAGAATGCGGCGCCCGCCACCTTAAGGTTCATGATAACGGATATGCCGTCGAAGAACAAGAAATCGAAAAATTTTGCGGGAAG
>JAAZIO010000116.1 GCA_012800805.1 Clostridiales bacterium
AAAAAAAGGGTATTGACAAAAAAGCCGTATACAACTAAAATAAAAACAGTTAATTTAGTTGGTGAACAACTTTATTGGTTGTGAGCCAATAAAAACCCTGATCCTAAATGGTTATGCGGCAGTAACCTCAAGAAACTAGGCGTCACAGGTTTTAAGTTCGGCAGAAACATTTGGAGGAAATTTGTATGGCAAAACAGAAAGTTCAAGTCGGAATCGACCTTGGAACCGCGAATATACTTGTGTATATCGCAAAACATGGTATCGTATTCAACGAGCCCTCAGTTGTTGCCTATGACAGACAAACAAAAAGGTGCATTGCTTGCGGTCATAGCGCAAAGCTCATGATGGGTAAAGAACATGACAAAATTAAAGTAGTCAGACCGCTTGAGGGTGGCGTAGTCGCTGACCTTGATGCGACGAGATCAATGCTCCAGTACATTTTCTCGAGACTGGACAAACTTGATATCGACTATGCTGGGTCTACGATTCTGCTCTGCTGCCCGTCTGAAGTCACAGTTGTTGAGCGTGCCGCACTCATTCAGCTGGCTTACGACATGGGCGTAAGAGACGTATTTATCGAACAGGAAGTCAAAGCAGGCGCTATCGGTGCGGGTATTGACATCTACAGCACGACCGGTTCGATGATAGTTGACATCGGCGGCGGTTCGTCGGATATAGGCGTTCTCGCTTGCGGCGACCTCGTAGTTTGGGAATCCATAAGAGTTGCGGGTAACTACTTCGACAATGAGATTTCCAAGCACATCAAGCAAAACTATAACCTCCTCATCGGTGACAGAACCGCTGAAAGAGTTAAGTTTGAACTTGCCACTCTCGCTCCCATAGCCGCGGGAATGGAAACTGAAATGCGTGTATCCGGTCGTCATCTCAGCTACGGCTTGCCTTCCACGATAACGGTAAAGCAAGGCGAAATCAGAGAGATTATGCTCCGCGCGTTTGAGCGCATTAAGCACACAATTCTTGCTATTCTTGAGAAAACTCCGCCGGAACTCTCTGCGGATATTCTCCGAGACGGTATAGTCGTTAACGGTGGTGGCGCTTGCATCCCCGGAATTAAAGAGTATTTTGAGGCTGAGCTTGGACTACCTTGCAGAATCTCTGACAACCCGCTTACTTCTATCGTAGAAGGCACGAAGTACCTTCTTAAGAACAGAGGTAACTACCTCGTAAAACCCCAAGACTAATTTAATTAATTAATTATTTAGTACATTTGCCTAGGGAGTGAATGTATGAGAAAAGGAGATGTTATGAAAAAGAAATTTGATTTCGTTGTACCACAAACTCAAGACAAGAATAAGAAAATCGGTATCGGTATCGACCTTGGTACCACCAACCTTCTTGTTTACGTTCAAGGACATGGTATCATTTTCAATGAGCCCTCGGTCGTCGCTTTCGACATCGAAACAGGCGAAGTCATTGCCGGCGGTCATGACGCTTATCAAATGATCGGCAAGACCCACAGCAAGATTAAAGTCTGCAGACCTCTCCGTGAAGGCGTTATCTCCGACATGGAAGCTGCGAAGGCTCTGTTAAGATACGTATTCTCAAGAGTTAGCAACCTCAAGAATATACAAAACGCGCTCTGCCTCATCTGCTGCCCGTCCGAAGTTACCCAAATTGAAAGAGAAGCCATGAAGCAACTCGCCTTTGAAATGGGTATCGCCGACGTGTTCATCGAAGAGGAAATCAAAGCGGGCGCCATCGGCTCCGGCAACGACATCTACAGCGCAACAGCTATCATGGTCGTTGACGTCGGCGGCGGCACAACCGACGTAGGCGTTCTCTCACTCGGTGACGTAGTTCTTTCGCAATCCATCAGAATTGCCGGTAACTACATCGACAATGAGATCATCAAGTATGTCCACAAGAACCACAACCTCGTTATCGGACCTATGACCGCTGAAAAGGTTAAGAAAGAGCTCATCACGCTCTATGCCGATGATGACAGAACCATGAGAGTTTGCGGCCGTGACCTTATGAAAGGTATCCCCTCATCAACCGAAATCAACTCTCAGGAAATCAGAATGGTCGTTCTGCCCGTTATGGCTGAAGTCGTTAGCGTAATCAGAAACGTTCTCGAGATTACTCCTCCCGAACTTTCTGCTGACCTCGTTGACAACGGCATCATCATCGACGGCGGCGGCGCTCTCATCCCCGGCCTCAAGGAGTTCTTGGAAGAAGCTATCCAGCTCCCCGTCGAGATCAGCGCCAATCCTCTTACCGCGGTTGTCGAAGGAACGAAAGTTCTGCTCAAGAACAGAGGTTACTACCTTATCAATCCGGTGGACTAATCGCCATACGAATTGTCCAAGCTCAAGCGCGCCTCTTATGGAGGCGCGCTTATTTTATTTGAATTGTTTCCAAATTTTGTAAATAAGAACTAGATAAATAAGATTGCGGTATAATAACTTATTTTTCGAAAAGGTTTACTAAATCGTAACAGCTACCTTTTTCAATAACCCATACTTTAAATGTAACAGCTGCATTTTTCAATAACCCATACTTTGAATGTAACAGCTGCATTTTTCAATAACCCAAGCTTTATGTAATAGCTGCATTTTTCAATAACCCACATATTATGGTAAATACTCTGAATTTAAAAAGGACAAGACTAGGATTGTTTAATTGTTTTGTGTAATAGATATTTAAATAGCTTTTCACATATTGATTAGATAAGGGTTCGTATAGATAAGGTTTCTAGAGACAATGGTTTAAATAAGATTAATCAGATTTAAGCGGATAAGCAATTTATGATTTTTTCAATCATTTTTAAAGACATTATTTAAATCAATAGCTTTTGCGTTTTAGTTTCAAAATATCGATAAAGTAAATAATGGCTGGACTTGCTTAATATGAACAATTTAAACTAAAAACTGCGATAGTGCCGAACAGTCAGCCGGTGAAAAAAACAGAGATAGCTCAAGCATTTTTCTTTGTGATTTAAATTATTAAAAAGTTATTGACAAAAATTAAAATTCGATTAGTAAAAAAATGGAAATGTCGCTAAAATTTAGTTTGCCTTTGCGGCATTTTTTGCACTCGTGAGAACGGGTTTATAATTTGTAAAAAACAAATGAAAAGTGAGCAGGCTAATAAAATAGAATTTGTAGAGTAGGCAGGTTCGCAAAGGAAAAATTTAAAGGAAAAGAAATACAAGTTTTTAAATTAAATATCATTAAAGATTTTTATTAAATTTTAGTAATATAAATAATGCAATCTCTTTAAATAGTTAAATTCATTAGTATGATCATGTAAACGATTTTCTATAGTGGAAAAGTTTAAAAAATAAAGCGTAATTTAAAAATTTTTTCATTTCCATTAATCTGATTTTCTCTAGCGTAAAGATTAAAAATAAAAGCGTAATTAAAAAGTTTTCCATTTCCATAAAGAAAACACTTTTTATATCCATACTATAATCACGGAAAGCAACAGTTGACGAATAATGGAAGATTTTGTATTGCAGTTTTAGAATCTTAATGATATAATATGAAAAAAATTTAAAGTATAAAAGGAGAATCAGCAAATGCCTGCGATGTATCTTGATTGGAAGACCGCATACGCTTATGTAACGGATGCGTTTGTAGCTTTGGGCGTTCCCCGCGAGGACGCCGAAATCTGCGCCGATGTGTTGCTCGAGTCCGATAAACGCGGTATCGAATCACACGGTGTTAACCGTTTCAAACCCATTTATATCGATCGTATCAAAGAGGGTATTCAAAACCCCGTAACCAACTTCGAAATCGTTAAAGAAACCCCCACGACCGCCGTTGTCGACGGACATGACGGAATGGGCCAGGTTATCGGTTACAAGGCAATGAAGCTCGCCATGGAAAAGGCCAAGAAATACGGCATGGGCATGGTGGCGGTCAGAAATTCCACACACTACGGTATTGCAGGCTATTATGCCTCGATGTGCACCAAAGAAGGCATGATTGGAATCACGGGCACAAACGCCAGACCTTCAATCGCCCCCACCTTTGGCGTTGAAAATATGCTTGGCACCAACCCGCTTACTTTCGGATTCCCCACCGACGAAGAATTTGACTTCATTTTGGACTGCGCGACCTCAATCACTCAGCGCGGTAAAATCGAGTATTATTCAAGAATCGGAAAAGAGACGCCCGCCGGCATGGTTATCGGTGAGGACGGCTCTGCCAGAACCGACACAGACCAGATTCTTATAGACCTCAACAAGGGCAAGGCGGCGCTCGCTCCCCTCGGCGGAATAGGCGAGGAGATGGGCGGATACAAGGGTTACGGCTATGCCACCGTCGTTGAAATCCTTTCGGCGGCGCTTCAGTCGGGCAACTTCCTTAAGATGCTCTCCGGAATCGGACCCAACGGCGAGAAAGTGCCCTACCACCTCGGCCACTTCTTTATCGCTATCGACACCAACGCCTTTATGGGTGAAAAAGAGTTCAGAAAGACCGCCGGTGACATACTCCGCGCGCTCCGCGCTTCCAGAAAAGCTCCCGGCGAGGACAGAATCTACACCGCCGGCGAAAAAGAGTGGCTTGTATGGCAAGAGAGAAAAGATAAGGGCGTTCCGATAAACGAAGCCGTTCAGAAAGAAATGAGCGCCGTCCGCGACGCATACAACCTCAACTACGTGTTTCCGTGGGAGAAATAAGTATGGATTTTCTTAGCGAATCGTTAAAAAAACACTATGAATGGAAAGGCAAAATAGAGATGGTGCCGAGAGCCAGCGTAAAGACGAGGGAAGAACTCTCGCTCGCTTACACTCCCGGCGTAGCTCAGGCTTGCCTTGAAATCAAAAAAGATATAAACAAGTCCTATGAGCTTACAAGGCGTTGGAATACGGTTGCCGTCGTAACCGACGGAACCGCGGTTTTGGGCCTTGGCGACATTGGCCCCGAAGCGGGCATGCCCGTTATGGAAGGAAAGTGCGTGCTCTTTAAGGCTTTCGGCGGAGTGGACGCAATTCCGCTTTGCATCAAGTCTAAAGATGTTGACGACATTGTCCGCACAGTTCAATTGCTTTCGGGCTCTTTCGGTGGCGTAAACCTTGAGGATATCGGCGCCCCCCGCTGCTTTGAGGTTGAACGCAGGCTCAAAGAGTGCACGGACATTCCCATTTTCCACGACGACCAGCACGGCACGGCTATCATCGTTCTTGCCGCCGTCATTAACGCGCTCAAGGTTGTAAACAAGAAAATCGAAAACTGCGTAGTAGCCATGAGCGGAGCGGGCGCGGCGGGCACGGCAATCGCAAAACTTCTTTTGCAGCTTGGTCCGAAAGATATCATAATGACCGATATCAACGGCATCATCTGCAGGGGGGTAAACGAGCCCAAAGGAAACGAGGAAATCGCCTACCTTACAAATAAAAACTGCGTAAAAGGCACACTGAAGGATGCCATGGTCGGCGCTGACATATTTATAGGCGTAAGCGCGCCCAACATCGTCACAAAGGAAATGGTTGAGTCCATGGCTAAAGACGCTATAGTTTTTGCTATGGCAAACCCCATCCCCGAAATCATGCCCGACCTCGCAAAGGAAGCGGGCGCGAAAGTCTTGGGAACAGGCAGAAGCGATTATCCCAACCAGATAAACAATGTGCTTGCGTTCCCCGGTGTGTTCCGCGGAGCTCTTGATGTAAGGGCAAGCGACATCAACGAGGAGATGAAGATAGCTGCAGCCAAAGCGCTTGCGGAGCTTGTGTCGGACAGCGAACTGAATGCCGATTACATCCTGCCCAAGGCATTCGACGAAAGAGTTGGCCCCGCGGTCGCAAAAGCGGTTGCGGAAGCGGCCAGAGCAACAGGAGTGGCCAGAATATAAACTTGTAAACGACATCCTCCCCAAGCGGGAGGATGTTCTTTTACATTTTAACTAATTGACAATATTAAATAATATGTTGACAAATATGTAAACATATAACATAATATATATAAAAGCGGAGATATTCCGTGTGGAGGAGAAAGATGGCAAGAAGAAAACTGGGCTGCATACTGGGACCTATTATAACGCTGATAGTCGTAATAGCCGTAATCGGCATAGCCGCCGCGGTAGTGCTTAACATGACGCCCGATAAACTGGGCTTTGCGGATAAGCCGATATTTAACGGGCAAAGCTTAAGGGATATGGGGCTTGCGGATGTCAAAATCAAGGACTTTTTTAGTCTGATAAAATCGCTCATGAAGCCCAATGAGGGCGAGATTGTAAAAAACGCATATAATCCAGAGCAGGAGAGCGGAAACGCAAAGAACGCAATTACCGCAGGAGGCTCCAACCTTCAGCCCGACGAGAGCGGAAATGTGGACTACACTCTGCTGCTTGATACCTCTCTTACATATGACAACAATTACAGAATAGTCTACAACGACACAACGCTTGCCTATATTTTTGATACAATGGTTCAGCAGGCCTCGGGAAAGGCGGAAGAGGGTCTTGAATTTATAAAGAGCATAAACGCAAGAATAAACGAGGTATCCATAACAGGTTTTGGCAACAACGCAAAGCTCAGAATTGTCATGTCGTCGGATATCGGAATGTTTTCTAAAGAGATTAAAGACAAGCTTGGGGCGGCCGGCTCGTTTATAAGCATACCCGATAAAATATTTATAGTTTGCTACTATGATATGGGAGCGGGCAGTGACGGCAAGGTGACGCTAGAGGGTGTTAGCATAAAGATAAACGACACCGATAACTTGATGGCGGACGCGATATTTGCTTTCCTTTCCTCAAAGGCTGATGTGGAATCGGGCGCGGGCCGTGACATTGTCAGCCAAAAGATAGCCGAAGCCTTTACGACCATTGTCGGAAACCTCGGCGATGTGGGCGAGGCCGAGGCCAATGCCCAAGGCGTTGTTACGGGCGCCATTACGCTTGGCCCGTCGGGAATCGCAGAGCATAAAATAGTAATTATCACAAAAACAAGCATCTGAAAAACAAATAAACAAACAACCGATATAACTCCGCCTTAAGGCGGAGTTTTTCATTGTTGACACCTCTTTTTTGATAGGCTATAATTTTAAAGTATTCATTTAGAGAGGTTACCTAAAGATGGAAGAAGTCAAAGACATTATCGAAACCGCAAACGACCAGGTTGAAGAAAATCTTGAGCAGACAAAGCCCGAAAAATTTGAAAAATTAAAAGCATGGGCCAAAGAGCATAAGACAATACTGCAGTTTATAAAGTTCACGCTCATTTCCATGATAGCGGGACTGTCCGAAACGATTGTGTTCCTTGTTCTTAACGCGGTCATTAAAGACAGAACTCCCATTGAGGCTTTAACTTGGCTTTACATCAACAGGGCGCCGGAGCTCGGTGGCTTTATAGCGATGACGGTATCGGCTATAGTAGGGCAGGTAATATCATTTATTGTAAACTTTAAAAAGACATTCAATTCCACAAACAACATAGTTGTCGCGGCAATAGGTTACGCCATAATGGCTTTCCTTATAATATTTGGCTTAAACTGCTATATAGGAAGCCTGCTTATGATTGAAATATCCGCGGCCATGCCCGATAATCTTTCTTACCTTGCCGAATACATAGCAAAACTTATCTGCATGATGAGTTCGTTTATAATCGTATTCCCCATGAACAAGTTCGTAATCATGCGCGAAGGAAAGAAAAAGAAAACCGGCGAGGCTTTAGAGAATACCACGGAAGAAACCGAGCCTGCAACCAAAGAGGCGGAATAAAAAAGTTAAAAGCGGCCACAGGCCGCTTTTTTAATAAAATATGGAATTTGGCAAACGCTTGCGATAAGGGCGATAAAGTTATATAATCGATATGTGGCATTAAAAATCAGATCGCTGGCTAGCGGAAGCAAAGGAAACTGCATTTTGGTAAGCGCCGATAACACAAACATTCTTATCGATGCGGGCATTTCATTTGCCAGAATTTCAAGCTCGCTCTCGGCGCTTGGGTTGACGGTTTCAGACATTGACGGAGTTTTGATAACTCACGAGCATAACGACCACATTTTGGGGCTGAAAAAACTAGCCGATTATGTTCCTCTATATTGTCACGAAAGGACTTTTGAGGCAATCCCTTTTAAAAAAGAAATAGAGCGTAACCTTGCGCTTGCCGATTTGGATAACGGCTTTTGCATAAAAAATGTTTACATCATGCCTTTTAGGGTGCCGCACGACGCGCAATACCCTTTGGGTTTTTGTTTTTACAGAAACGGCATAAAAGCCGCATACGCAACTGACCTCGGTCATGTTCCCGATTATATCGTAAACAATTTAAGCGACTGCCATCTTCTTTTTATTGAATCCAATCATGACGAAGATTTGCTTAAGTTCGGAAGCTATCCCGAGGCGCTAAAGAAACGCATACTTTCAAAAAACGGGCACCTTTCAAACAAAACCGCGGGAGAGGTATTGAAAAGGCTTGCGGGCGGAAGACTAAGGAGCGTCATGCTGGGTCACCTCAGCCTTGAAAACAACAGGCCCGAAAAGGCGAGAGCGTGCGCTGAAGATGCGCTAAAAGGAATGGGGATAAATATCGAGGTTGCGGGACAATATAGCATAAGCGAGGAAATTTTTTATAAACATGGATGACAGGCTGAATATCGCCGAAAGCGGAAACCTATATATCTTTTCAATGCTCGCAATGACAGCGTTGCAGTTTTTTGCGATGTTCGCGCTGATTGGAATAAACTCCGAATTCGGCGGCATTGAGACATCGTCGTGGATTTATTACGCCCTGAACCAGATGGCGGTTATCGCGACAACAATCATTTATATAAAAAGCAGAAAGAAAGACCCCGTTAAAGTTTTAAAGATGAACAAAGTTCCCGGTGTAAAGGTATGGATTCTTCTTCCTTTTATTTGGATATTTACGATAATCGCTTTTTTCCCTCTTACTCAAATGTTCAACGACCTGCTTTATCTCATTGGCTATAGGGGAGGTGTCGCTGTGCCGTTTGAGGGCGGCGCGGGTGTATACATTCTTTCGCTTTTTATCATCGCGATTATACCCGCAATCGGCGAGGAGCTTTTGGTAAGGGGCGGAATACTCTCGGGCCTGTTTCAAAAAAACTCTCTGTTTGCTGTGTTCATTTCCGCTCTTTTATTTTCAATGATGCACCAAAACCCGCTTCAGACGGTATACCAGTTCTTTTTCGGCGTGGTTTTGGCTTTTATTGTAATATTTACCCGCTCGGTATGGGCGGCGGTATTTACGCATTTATTAAACAACGCGTTTACTCTCACCGTATCGTTTTTTGCAAAAGATATGGTATGGTTTGATTTTGGAGTTTATAATTATATTATCTATGTCGCTTGCTTTCTCGTGGGCTTTGTTATTCTTGTATTCCTTTTGACTGTTTTGCGCAAACTAACAAGCGACGGTAACTTAAAAGAAAAAAATATTTTCAAATTATACGGAAAGGCTTTGATGGGGATTTTCACAAAAAAAGGCTGGAGAGAATTTTCGGAAACTCTATCAATATGCGAGCGGTGCGAAACCTATGTATCAAACCGCCAGTATATGATAAACATCTATTTTGCGATAGGTTTTGCCGTTCTTTGGTGGGTTGTCGCGCTTATTAAAGGATTTATCTAAGATGAGAGATTATTCAAAAACCATGCGCGTCGGCGCGATTTATCTCTTTATTATATTTCTTACTTTGATAGTAAGGATAGGTTTTGCCGTTGCGCCGCCGCCCGACGAAGCGATTGACGCGGTTTTTACGACCGTTGTTCAGGTTCTGCTTTTTGGAATCGTGCCGATGACCCTTTATTGTGTTTTTGTTCTAAAAAAGGATAGCCCAAAAAATAAAATCAAAATTCTGTTTTCAGATTTCGGCTTTAAAAGGCGCCTCAGCTTAAAAACTGTTTTGATAACAATCGCCGTCGCCACACTGATGATATTTTCGTCTTACTTTATCTCCCTTATGTGGAATCTTATTCTTGCGCTTTTAGGCTATACGCACATTCCCTCGGAGACCGTGTACGACAGCGTCGGGGTTTTGATAACTGAGCTTATTTTGACCGCTGTTCTGCCCGCTTTCTTTGAAGAGGTTACCCACAGAGGGCTTTTGTTTGCAGGATACAAAGACACCAATGAGAGCCCTGTATTCATCATTTTGATGACGGCGCTTTTATTTTCGCTTATGCATCAAAACATCGCGCAAACGGGCTACACTTTCTACGCGGGCATAATCATGGGTTACCTTTGCTTTTACAGCCGCAGCATATGGCCCCCGATAATCGCCCATTTTATGAACAACGCCTGGTCCGTAATATCGGATTACGTTGAGCAAAACGGCGGATATGTTTTGATATATGTCAACCAATTTTATGATTTTCTCACCGGCACCGTATGGGGATTGCTTTTGTTCCTTACGCTTTTTGTGGTTTCGGTGATATTGATTGTTCTTTTATTCAAGGCTTTGAAAAACGAATACCATAAAGATTTCTTTGCCCCTAGTAGGGAAAAGCCTGCGGAGGCGGCTGAGGCTTCAAAGGAGCTTAATCCTAGCGCCGAGAGCATAGACAGCTACTACGAGCAAAAGATTACAGCGCCCTTAGATACTTTGCGCCATTTTGAAAAAGACGCGATACTAAGGCAAAGGCGAAAAGACAATATCTACATTTATATAACTATCGCAATCGGTGCGGTTGCCACTGTTTTTTCAATGATTTGGGGGTTTTTAAGGTGAGAATCAACATTCTTGCCATAGGAAAATTAAAGGAAGAGGGTTTTATAAGCTCTCAAGCGGAGTATCTAAAGCGCCTTTCAAAATTTTCAAAAGCTCAGGTTTTTGAGCTTCCCGAGGCTCCCTTTTCAAAAAGGGAAGCGGAACAGCAAAAGATAGAGAGCGAATCGCTTTTTACAAAAGCAAAGGGGACGGTTGTGATATTCGACCGCAGGGGTGACGAGCTTTCAAGCGAAGAGCTTGCTAGGTACATAGAAGTTAAGAAGGTATCGGGAGAGAGCGAGATATCTTTTTTAATAGGCGGCTCCCACGGCTTTAGCGCGGAGGCGCTAAAAAAAGCGGATAAAGTGATTTCTTTTTCAAAAATGACATTTCCGCACCAGCTTTTTAGAGTTATGGCGCTTGAGCAGATTTACCGCGCCTTTACGATAATCGAGGGATTGCCGTATCACAAATAAAAAACAAAATCAAGCTGTTTCTTTTTGAATCTATCAAATTTAAATCAACTCAAAAACTAATTGATATCTTCACACATAGCTAATACAATTTTTAATTTATACCTATAATTTTTCATTAAATAAACGCTAAATTAAAAATATCTTTTTATTGAATTTTGTATTTAAATAGCGATGCTGATAACCCAAATATAACGCTGCTTGAATTATGTTAACGAGTTTAAAACCCAAAACACCGTAGATAAGTTAACGACTAAAAAGCAAAAAACGCTGTTTGTTTTTAATTTACTTTTACATTTAATGGATTTTTTATAAATATTTGTTTATATATATGGTTATTGTTAGGCATTTTTTTTGCTTTTAAATTTTTATGTCAATCGATTCTTGTTAAGGTATAGATTAAACGGTTTTAATACTAGTTATGTTAGTAAAAAATACCGCAGTGCCAAAGCTTAAGGATTTTTCATAAAATGCGGTATGTCGGTTTACAGTGAAGTATTAAGGTCAATCGAGCGGCTGAGCAAAAGGTGTGAAATAAAAATTATCGGAAAGAGCGTTTTGGGGCGTGAAATTTACGCCGTTAATTTCGGCAAAGAGCCCAAAACAATGTTTTTCGGCTCTATCCACGCAAGAGAGCATATAACCGCAAGGCTTCTATGCGCTTTGGCGGAAAGTTACAACGGCGATGATGTCGCCGTGGTGCCGCTGTTAAATGTGGACGGCGTAAGGCTTTGCGATGAAGGCATATTGACCGCTCCTAAGTCCGTCAGAAAATACCTTACTCAAATAAACGGCGGCTCAGAGGATTTTTCGCTGTGGAAGGCAAACATCAACGCCGTGGACCTAAATGTCAATTTTGATGCGGACTGGGGCAAGGGGAAAAGCAACAGATTCAAACCATCTCCCGAAAGCTACATAGGCCCTTATCCTTTTTCTGAGCCCGAGAGCAGGGCGATAAGGGATTTCGCGCTTGATAAAGATTTTGTGGCGTGTTATCATTGCAAAGGGGAAGTCATATACTACGGCTGGCGCGGCGAGGAAGGGCTTGAGCAGGCGAGAATACTAAAAGATAAGCTTGGCTATCCTATTGAAAGGAGCATAGGCAGCGCCGGCGGCTTTAAAGACTGGTTTTTGGAAAACGGGCTTGGGATCTCATATACCATTGAGGTTGCAAGCGACTCGCTTAATCACCCCATAAAAAAATGGGTGCTTCCGGCGCTTATTAAACGCCATGAAGGCATATTTGAACTTTGCGTGAGGTTGAAAAATGACGGATACGGAATACATGAAAGTTGCGCTAACTCTTGCAAAAGAGGCGGCGGAGCGTGACGAAGTTCCCGTGGGGGCGGTAATTGTTGATAGAAACGGGAACATAATTTCAAGCGGCTCAAATAAAAAAGAAGAAAAAAACTGCGCGGTTCGTCACGCCGAGATTGAGGCCATAGAAAAGGCTTGCAGCGCTATAAACAACTGGTGGCTTGAGGACATGGCGATGTATGTCACAATGGAGCCTTGCCCCATGTGCGCGGGCGCGATAATCAACTCAAGGCTAAAAAGATTGGTCTATGGCGCATACGATGAAAAGGCGGGCGCCGCAGGCACTAAGATAAACTTGTTTGAAAAAGGTTTGTTTAATCATAACGTGGAAGTATCGGGCGGAGTGCTTAAAGACGAGTGCGCCGCCATCCTAAGCGAATTTTTCAAAAAAAAGAGAATAAAAAAACAGTAAGATTTAGCTAAAAATAATGCGAAAGTGCACTTAAAGTGATGATAATTTTATTTCTTTAAAATAATTTTAAAAGATTTTAAAATTAAAAACACCGAATTTAAAATTAAAAGACCGATAGTTATTTAATTACGACTATGCAATACTTAACTTAATGAGTTCAAGTTAAATCAAATTGTTAAATTTAATTATAACCTCCTTAAATCAAGCTGTTAAATTTGGCTTAATTATAAATCGTCATTTAAGTTGTTTTTAAAATAAAAATATCTCCAGTTTTGAATAAAAAAACCTAATGAAATAAAGTTAATTTTTGCTGTAACAAAAATGATTTTAAGTTAATTAAGCCGTTGCAATAAAATTAATTTCGGCTATTTATGCGTGTGTACAATATTTTTCAAGCTTTAAATTTAATTACTCTTTTTGCAATTTATTAAGTTTAAAAGGCAAAATATCCGATTATTTAATTTCTGCTTAAAAAGTCATAGCGACTATACTGCCGCCTGATTTTTCGTTTATTCAATTGTAAATCTCTAAGCCGCTTGAATGCATCAAGGCAACAAAAAGCCGTCTGCTGCATATATTTTGATATGCGCGAAAATTATTTTGTATTTTTCTTGGATACTCCAAATGCCGACACCGAAATTTTAGGGCGCAGAGCCCGCGACTGGGTGCTTCGCGAGTTTTACGACGTTCCCCATTGCGTTTTGGAGGGCGGCGCTTCTACTGATTTTAAAACGCTTAGCGAGGCGGCGGACATTTCCGACAGCGCTTATTATTTTGTCTTATACCTCGACATGCCCCTTGTCACAAAAAAACTTTTGGAGACGCTCACCGCGGAAGCGTCCAGGCGGCTGCTACTGAGAATCGAATTCCCCGACGGGTTCATGCAGATGACCGCCGCGGGAGACAACCAGCAAAAATATTTCTTGCGCACCGAGGATTTTTCACGCCTGGACAATGCAAAAAGCATGGCGATAGTGTATAATAGCCTAAAAGAGCGCATAAACACAAGGCTTATTTCGCAGGGAGTTTATATTCCCGACCCTCAATGCGTTTACATTGACGACACGGCGGAAATCGAAGAAGGCGCCGCAATTTATCCTTTGACATATATAAAAGGCAGTTCAAGAATAAGAAGCGGGGCAACCATAATATCTTCATACATCGACTGCGGCGAGGTGGAAGAAGGCGCTCGGGTGGCGTATTCCTACATTACCTCATCTATTGTAAGAAAGGGAAGCGAAGTGGGCCCGTTTGCAAGACTCAGAGGCGCGGACATCGGCGAGCACTGCAGGATAGGGGATTTTGTCGAAGTTAAAGCATCAAAACTGCATAAGGGCGTAAAAGCCGCGCATTTAACATATATAGGCGACGCCGAAGTTGGAGATAATACAAACATAGGGTGCGGAACCGTATTCTGCAATTATGACGGCAAGAAAAAGCACCGCACCAGAGTCGGCAAAAACTCCTTTATTGGAGCAAATGTAAACCTTGTTGCGCCCGTGACAATAGGCGACGAGGTGTTTATAGCCGCCGGAACGACGGTCACAAAGGACATAAACGACGGCGAATTTTGTATAGGAAGAGTAAGGCAGGAGACAAAAGCGAGGAAAAAAGATGAAGCTGATAGTGGGGCTGGGAAACCCGACGGATAAATACTCGGGCACATATCATAACCTCGGTTTCATGGCGGTCGACAGGCTTGCCGACAAATTGAACATAAAGATAAAAAACAAAGAATGCGAAGCGCTTACGGGCGTAACCAGCGTAAAAGGCGAACAGGTTGTGCTAGCCAAGCCCCAGACATATATGAACCTTTCGGGCGTAAGCGTATCGCAGCTTGCAAAGAAATACGGCGCAAAGGCGGAAGAGATACTTATTGTTTACGACGACGCCGACTTACCCATGTCTAAGCTAAGGGTAAGGAAAGAGGGAAGTGCCGGCACCCACAACGGAATGCGCAACATAGTATCGATTTTGGGCACCACGGCATTTCCGCGCCTTAGAATAGGAATAAAGAGCGAAAATTCGGACATCGAAATTAAAGAGAGGGTGTTGTCCAAGATATCAAAAAGCGACGGCGAGCTGATATTCCCCG
Organism: Clostridiales bacterium; assembly: GCA_012800805.1. GTDB lineage: Bacteria > Bacillota > Clostridia > Christensenellales > CAG-917 > JAAZIO01. Next base: position 14,938 of record JAAZIO010000116.1, read on the forward strand.
CGGTTGAAAAGGCGGCGGAGGGGCTCGCCCTTTACATATACGGAGAAAAAGATATCGAAGCGCTAATGAGGGAGCTTAACTGATGGAGAGCTTTCTAAGCTTTAAAGCTCTTGACGGAGTATTTTTAGAAGCCGAAAAGAATTTAAAAAAAGATAACTGCGCCGTTTCCTTTATAAGAACAGGGGATGGCGCAAAGCATCATGTCCTTTCCCAAATCGAAGGCAAAAAAATAATAGTCGTGTCAGACAGACTTCAGGCGAGAAGCCTTGAGGCGGGTCTTAAGGGCTACGGCTTGAAGGCGGAGGTTCTTCCCGAGCGGGAAGACGCTTTGATATTCAGAAAAACCGTATCAAAAAACAGCATGTTCAGCAGGGTAAAAGCGCTGGACGCTTTTTCAAGAGGAGAGCTGGACGCTCTCATAGTATCTGCGGAGGGCGCGCTTTCAAGATATCCTAAGTCAGAGCTTTTTAAAAAATATTCCTTTGAACTAAAACCGGAAGACATAATAGACCCTCTCGAGGCGGCAAAAAAGCTCTCACTACTTGGTTATGAAAGGTTCGACGCCGTTTCCGAGCCGGGAGAGTTCGCGTTAAGAGGAGATATTTTGGATGTCTGGGTTGCGGGCAGCTCCACTCCCGTAAGAATTAGCTTTTTCGATGATATGGTGGAAAGCGTCACCGTATACGATATCGAAAGCGGCGGCGGGAAAGGTAAGCTTGACTTCGTTCGTTTTCTGCCCTCAAGCGATTTATTGATAGAAGATAAAAAAAATTACGAACATTTAAAGGAAATAAAGGGCAGCACGGGCGCCCACGCGAGATTGTCCGAGCTGCTGCCAAAACTTGAGTGCGGAGCGCTGGGGCCAGGCTTTATCTATCTTCTTCCGCTTTTTGAAAAGGACACCACGGACATTTTCGGCTTTGATAAGGATTGCTATATTATATTTGACGAGCCAAAGCTTATATTTGAAAAACTCACCGTTCTTGAAAAGGAGCACACGGCAAGGGTAAAGACGCTGCTTGGCGACGGCGAAATTCTCCCCGCGCACCAAAAGGCGCTTTATTCGGTCAGCCAAATAGCGGCCTTTATAAAAAACAGAAAGCTTGTTTCCTTAAGTTCGCTTGAACTGTCAAACCCGCTATTTAGCCCGAGCTCCCTTATCGACGTGTCTTCAAGGGCGGTTACGAAATACTGCTATGACCAGGCGGCGTTTGCCTCCGACATGAAGCAGTTCGTGCTGTCCGACTTTACTATAGTGCTGTCCGCAAGAGACGACGCGGGCGCGTCAGCGGCGATAAGAAACCTAAAAGAAGCGGGCGTTGGATACTCCGAAACCGTAAAGAGAGGCGCCGTATGCGTAAAGAAACTGGGAATAGAAAAAGGCTTTATATATCCTAAAGCAAAGTTCGTCCTCGTCGGCGCTGAGGAGCTCTCGGGCAAAAAGCACGAGGGCGGAACGCTAACATCAAAAAAGCCATTCGCTCCGCCAAAAGAGGGCGACTATGTAGTTCACGCCACCCACGGCATCGGCGTATGCAAAGGAACCGTCATATTGGACGCGGGCGGATATAAAAAAGAATATGTCGCCCTATCATATCTCGACGGCGACCTTTTCGTCGCAATCGACCAGATGGACTCCCTTTCAAAGTTTGTTGGCGAGGCAAACCCGCCTCTTAACAAGCTCGGCGGAAAAGAATTTGCTAGGGAAAAGGAAAAGGTAAGAAAGTCCGTTAAAAAACTCGCTATCGACCTTATGCGCCTTTACGCCGAAAGGGAAAAAATCCAGGGCTTTAAATACAGCGAGGACACCGTCTGGCAAAAAGAGTTTGAGGATATGTTTGAATATGAAGAAACCCCCGACCAGCACGCTGCCATAAATGAGATTAAGCGCGAAATGGAGGAGGGCAAAGTCATAGACAGGCTTATCTGCGGCGACGTTGGCTTTGGAAAGACCGAAGTTGCCTTTCGCGCTATGTTCAAGACGGTAATAGACGGAAAGCAGGCTGCCATGCTTGCCCCCACCACAATCTTGGCCAAGCAGCACTATGAAACGCTTCTTCCGCGCCTTAAGCCGTTCGGCATAGAGTGCGCCCTGCTTACCAGGTTAAAATCGAAAGGCGAGGCGGAAGAGATTGCAAGCAAGCTGAAAGAGGGCAAACTGCCCCTTGTCATAGGGACTCACAGAATGCTGTCCTCCAGCATCGAGTTTAAGGATTTAGGCTTGCTTGTTTTGGACGAGGAGCAAAGATTCGGCGTTGAGCATAAGGAAAAGCTAAAGGCAAAGTATCCCACGATAAATGTCATTACCCTTTCCGCCACCCCGATTCCTAGAACTTTCTATATGTCGCTATCGGGTATAAGGGACATATCGCTTCTTGAAACTGCCCCCAAAGGCAGACTTAACACGGAAACTTATGTCATAGAATACAGCGACTCCCTTATTGTGGACGCGATTGAGCGTGAAACCGCAAGGGGAGGGCAGACGCTTGTTTTATACAATAAAGTCGAGTCTATACAAGAGTTTGTATATAAGTTAAAGTCAAAACTTTCCTCTTACATTTCGGTTATATACGCCCACGGGCAGATGCATCCCAAAGAGCTTGAGCAAAGGATGGAAGAGTTCTACGACAAGAAACACCATGTGCTTGTCGCAACAACGATAATAGAAAACGGCATTGACCTACCCGACGCAAATACATTAATTGTTATAGACAGCATGAACTTCGGCCTTTCTTCGCTTTATCAGCTAAGAGGAAGAGTTGGAAGAAGGGGCGCGCTCGCAAAAGCTTATTTCACCGTTCCCAAAGGTTACGCTCTTAGCGAAACGGCGGAAAAGAGGCTGTCGGCGCTGCTTGAAAACAGCGAGATAGGAAGCGGCTTTAAAATAGCTCTTGCCGACCTTTCAATCAGGGGGGCGGGAAGCATTTTGGGCGCCGAGCAGCACGGCCATATAGAGAGAGTCGGCTACGAAATGTATATCGATATTTTAAAGAGCACGATAGAGGAGTTAAAGACGGGCATATCGCACGAGAGCGAGGATATCGATGTGAAAATCGACGCCGCGGCGTATATACCCGATAGCTATGTGACGCCAAGAGACAAGCTCAGGATTTACAAAAGAATATCCGAGGTATCCTCGGTGTCTGAAAGGGATAATCTTATATATGAAATGGAGAATGCCTACGGCCCCGTTGAAGCTCCCGTCAAAAACCTTATAAACATAGCGCTGATAAGAAGGCTTATTTCCGGCTTTAATGTAAAGAGCGTAATCGTTACGGGCAAAGGCAGCGGCATAAACTTTTGCTCCAACGCCGTCTTTGAAAACGACAGGCTGCTTAAAGCCGTTGCCGACAACAGAGACATGGCCGTTTTGACCTCAACCATACCGCCCTCGCTTATTTTCAACTTCGGCGGTCTTTCGCCCGAGGAAAAGCTTGAAAAACTTGTGGCTTTTTGGACTCAAGCTAGAGGCTAAAGCAAATAAATATTGTTGCAATTACATACTTTGTTGTGTATAATTACTTCGTTACGATTGATTATAAGGCGTAAAGCCGCTTTTTACGGCTTATGGAGAAAAAGATGAAAAAGAGACTCTTTGCCATTATTTTAATACTTGCCGTTGCGGTGAGCTTGTTTGCCGGCTGCGACGAGATTATTAAAAAGAACGAGCAGCGCGACTATGCTCAGATTGCAGCCTCCGTCCACTATGACACCACGGTAAACGGCAGACAGTCGCACCAGACATCCCAAATAACTAAAGGAGACCTTGCTACCGCGTTCAACGCAAACGGCTATCTCTATGTTAATTATTACAAAATGACCTATGAGGAAGCTTGCGAATATATATTGAAATCGCTTGCCCAGCGTGAACTGCTTACGCTGTTCGCAAAAGCCTATGTAATAAACAACAAGATTGACGGGCTTAGCATCGACAAGCTCCCCGAACAGGTGGCAATAAGAGACCTGCTTACTCCCGCCGAAATAGATAAAGCAATTAAAGAGACCAACAAGCAGATGAAAGAGGCGCTTGACGCCGAAATAGCCGATATCATCGAAGACGAAAAGGCAAA
>JAAZIO010000117.1 GCA_012800805.1 Clostridiales bacterium
AGCCCTGGATACTGCTTGGGGCGCTGCTGTCGGGCGCCGTTTTGATTGCAATTTTCACCACTCCGCTGAAGGGCTGGAGTTTCGTCGCATTCTTTGCGGGGATGTTCCTGCTGCTTAATCTCACTTACACGATGAACGATATAGCATACTGGAGTATGTTGCCCTCCTTAGCAAAAAACGAGTTTGATCGCGGCAGGCTTACAAGTTTCGCTCAGCTTTGCGGAGGGCTTGGGAGCGGCGCCTGCTGGATCGCCGTTCCGCTCTTTACCGTAGGTAAGTTTACGCTTGGGGGGAGTGCGGTATCCGCCTATAATGTCATTGCGGTTGCTGCGGCATTTATGATGAGTGCCACCCAGCTTATAACTTTCTTTGGCGTGAAAGAGCCCGAAAACTATATCAGAAGGGGAGAAAAACTGACTTTAAAAGCCATGTTTAAAACAATCGCCAAAAACGATCAGCTTCTTTGGGCGGCGGCGGTTCTTTTGCTCTTCAATGTGGGGGCGGGCGTTGTCGGCGGCGGGCTAAGCCTAACATACATTTATTTCGAATTCGGTTACAACGGCATACTGAATACCGCTTTCGGTGCGTGCTTTGCTATATCGACGATTATATTTACCGTTCTCTTTCCAAAGTTATGCAAAAAATTTGGAAGAGACAATCTTGTAAAATTCACCTGTTTTTGTTTAATCTTGGGCTACACTTTGATGCTTGCGTTCGGGCTTCTTCTTCCTTCCGATATGAAGACGGTAAAATTTATCGCAATTACCGTATGCAACGGCATAGTGGGCCTGGGACACGGCTTTTTCATGATAATGTCAATTTATCTTGCGGGGGCTATCGAATATAACGAATGGCGTTACGGCACAAGAGATGAGGGCTTGATATTTTCGTTTAAGCCGTTAACATCCAAACTTGGGTCCGCGCTAATTCAACTGATTGTCATGTTTGTCTATCTTATTGTTGGCGTAACTTCTTTTACCGAATCCATTTCAAACCTTGAAAACCTTGCCGCCATGGGCGCAATAGACGGAGCGGAAAAGCTAATTAGAATAGAAAACATAATTCAGTCTGTCCCAAGAGGCAAGATTACGCTTCTTTTGATACTGATGTGCGCTCTTCCCATTGCCTTTTCGCTGTCCGCGCTCATAATTTATCGAAAAAAGTGCGTGATAGGGGATGAGGAATACAGAAAAATCCTTTGTGATATAAACCTTGGAGTGTCGCCCGCGGCGCTTGGGATAAAAGAGGGGGATAAAATTAAAAAAGCGCTGCGCTGCGAAACTAAAGAGCTTTTGCGAGACAGCGCGGAGGCTTCCCCTTTGATTTTAGACGAATTCGAAGAGCTTGCCGTAGAGGAAAAGGAATAAAAAAACCCGCTTTTGCGGGTTAGTGTTTTCCTAATATGTTTTTAATTGTTTCCGCCGCGTTATAGAGGGCGTTTATCTCGTCATCGCTGAAGTTTTCAAATTTTGGCGTTATGGCGTCGAGGAGCTTTTTTTTGCAATCGGATAAGAATTTTTTGCCTTTTTCCGTGAGCGCGACCAATACGTTTCTTCTGTTTGCGTTATCGATGCGCCTTTTGACAAGCGAAAGCTTTTCGATTTCGTTGACAAGCTTTGTGAGCTGCTGATTGGAACAGCCTACCTTCTCCGCAAGCGCCGACATGTTAAGCGACTGAGTTCCGTTCAAAATCAAAAGTATATGGAACTGCTTATGATTAAGCTTTAAAAAGCAGCCTTTCATCTGCGGGAGAAGTTTTTTGTGAAGAATAGGATCAATACCGAGCAAACTTTCAATAGTTTCTTCTACACTGACTCTAACCATAGTAAATCCCTCGCTTTTGTTAAAATATAATAACAGCATTTAAGCTGTGTGTCAAGAGTTTAAATTATTGAACATTTAAAATAATGAAATATAAATCCCATTTTGCTTGACTATATTGTTTTATTTGGATAATATTTGTATATAAGTTAAATGGACGGTTTTATGACTAAAGAACTGGATAATAACAAAAAGAAAAAAGAAAAGAGACACCTTGTAAAAAAGCTGGTTTCATGCGTTGGGGAATATAAGCTTCCATCCATTCTATCGCCGCTTTTTGTAACGCTTGAGGTGCTGCTTGAAGTAATCATTCCCATACTGATGGCTCAAATAATCAACGTCGGAATGAACGAGGAGCTTACGGAATACACCCTCTCTTTTAATTTCGGCAGTTTCAACTATCCGATTTATACTTTATATGACAGAATAGAGTATGTTCTTTCGGTAGGCGGCCTTATGCTTGGCCTTGCCTTGTTTTCACTTTTGTTCGGTGTGCTGTCGGGGCGGTTCGCCTCGGTTGCGGCGACTGGCTTTGCAAAGAACATCAGGGGTCGCATGTATGACAAAATTCAGGATTTCTCGTTTGCAAATATCGATAAATTCAGCACGGCGAGCCTTGTGACGCGTCTTACCACCGACGTCACCAACGTGCAAAACGCCTACATGATGGTAATAAGAATTCTTGTCCGCTCGCCCGTTATGCTGATACTCGCGATAACCATGGCGACTTCGATTAACGCGGAGTTGTCTCTTATATTCCTTGCCGTCGTTCCTGTCTTGGGCATAGGCCTTGGCGTTATGGGCGCTCTCGGTTTCCCGAGGTTCAACGCCATGCTTAAAAAATACGACGAGCTTAATAGGATAAACCAGGAAAACCTTATAGGAATAAGGGTTGTAAAAGCTTTTGTAAGGGAAAAGCACGAGATTAAAAAGTTCAAAGAAGTATCCCACTCCGCCCAGCAGCTTCAGCTTAAAGCCGAAAAGATGATAGTATTCGCCATGCCGCTGATGAGCTTTACAATGTATGCCTGCATCCTTGGCGTAGCGCTCTTTGGCGGAAAGAAAATTATCCTCGGCGGTATGAACGAGGGCGACTTTACCGCGTTTTTGACCTACATCGCCCAAATCCTTTTCGGCCTTATGATGATTGGCTTTGTGATGGTAATGCTTGTCATATCGAGGGCTTCGGCGGTAAGAATAGTTGAAATCTTTGACGAAGACATAGACATAACCGACGAAAACGCCGTATATGACTTTGTTGAGGACGGAACCGTCGAGTTTGATAGCGTCAGCTTTTCATACTCTAAAACAGGCGGCGTCAAGAACCTTACGGATATCGATTTTAAAGTAAAGGAAGGCGAAGTCATAGGCGTAATCGGCGGAACGGGCTCCGGCAAAACCTCGCTTGTTCAATTGATACCAAGGCTTTACGATGTTGACGGCGGGGCGGTAAAAGTCGGCGGAAAGGATGTAAGGGAATACAAGCTCAGCTCCCTAAGGGATGCCGTTGCCATGGTGCTTCAAAAGAATGTGTTGTTTTCGGGCACCATAAAAGAAAACCTGCGCTGGGGCAACCCCGACGCGACGGATGAGGAGATAGAAGAGGCGGCAAAGGTCGCCCAAGCCCACGACTTTATAATGAGCTTTGAAAGGGGCTACGATACCTACCTGGGTCAGGGCGGCGTCAACCTCTCGGGCGGACAAAAGCAAAGGATTTGCATTGCGCGCGCCCTTTTGAAAAAGCCAAAGATAATGATACTTGACGACAGCACTTCTGCCGTTGATACCGCAACTGAAAAAAAGATTAGGGAAGGGCTTAAAAAGAGCTTTGGAAAAACCACGGTATTTATAATTGCCCAGCGTATCAGCTCCGTTGAGGAAGCGGATAAGATAATCGTCATGGACGACGGTAAAATAAACGCCATGGGCACGCACGAGGAGCTTTTAAATTCGTGCGAAATATACAAAGATATATACGAGATACAAAAGCGGGGTATGCAAAATGAAAGGAAATAATTTTTCCCGCAAAAAAGCAATGTCAATAAAAAATCCCGGACAGACTTTTAAAAGGCTGTTTGGCTATCTTAAGCCCTACAGGGTTCAGATTGTTTTTGCTTTTCTGTTTATGATTGCAAGCGTATTGTGCAATGTTACGGGCACATTCATGCTTGGCAAACTGCTTGATAATTATATCGTGCCGCTAAAAAACGGCGTTCCCGGGGTCACCTATGGCGGATTTTTGATGTTTATCGGCGCCATGGCGTGTGTTTATGTTTTCGGGGTCCTTTCAGCATGCCTATATAATATTTTATTGATAACCGCTACAACAAGGGTGCTTGAGGATATCAGAAATCAGATGTTTGAGCATATGCAAACCCTCTCAATAAAATATTTCGACACCCATACTCACGGCGAGCTTATGAGCCTTTACACCAACGACACCGACACGCTTCGCGAGTTTTTGGCAAACGGCACGCCCAATCTGATTCAGGCCGCGGTTACCGTTATATCGATATTCGTGATGATGCTCATAATAAGCCCCCTTTTGACGCTGACGGTGCTTGTAATGCTTGGCATTATGTTTTTGGTGGTCGGCATAATAGGCGGAAGAAGCGGCAAGTTCTTTGTCAAGCAGCAGCAGACGATAGCTAAAGTTAACGGCTATATTGAAGAGCATATAGAAGGACAAAAAGTTGTCAAAGTGTTCTGCCACGAAACGGACGAAAAGAATGACTTTAAAAAGGTCAACGGAGAGCTGTTTGAGAGCGCGTCAACCGCGCACACCTACGCAAACATTTTAATGCCCATACTCGGCAATATATCCTATGTTAACTTTGCGCTTACGGCGGCTGTTGGCGCGGTTATAGCCATAACAGGGCTTGGCGGCATAACATACGGCAAGCTTACATCGTTTTTG
>JAAZIO010000118.1 GCA_012800805.1 Clostridiales bacterium
GGTGTCTTCAAACAGCAGGTCCGTAATCGCAAGCTCGCTGCTTTGGTTGGTTATTGTAATCGTGTAGCTCAGTGTGTCTCCAATTTTCGCCATGTTTTTATCCACCGCCTTTGTAATAAGCGGAGGAAGCTGCAGCAAAGTTTCCGCGGCAAGCGATGAATATTGCTCGCCGTCATATGTTACCGACGCGACGTTTGTAATTTTGTCAATCGCCATAAAATCACCTCTCTTTTTTATGTAACGCGAAAGTATGGCTGATTGAAAAGGTGCCGCTACTACATACTATGAAAAAAATCCGTTTGTGTTAAGTATAAAAATTTAGCTTGGCTAAACATAGATTCCGACAATTTTTTACACCATTTTGTTTAAAATTTACAAATAATAAAAATTGCGAAGTTTTTATATAAAAAACCAAACTAATTAAAACAACTTATTTATTTTGATTGACAAGCTGTTTCAATGTGATATAATGCGTTTTGCCGTTTAGTTTTAGTAAACTTTAATCTTAGTGAGATTGGTTTAGCTAAACTAAATGTTTAAAGATTAATAACATTTGGAGGAATCATGCAAATCGGAGCGAAAATAAGGGAACTTAGGCTCGGTCTAGGCATGACGCAAGAAGACCTCGCGGACCGATGCGAATTGACGAAAGGGTATATATCACAACTTGAAAACGAACTGACCTCACCGTCTATTGCAACATTAATCAATATTTTAAACGCGCTTGGAACTTCGCTTTCAAGCTTTTTCTCGGACGAAAAGGACGAGCAGGTTGTTTTCAAAGAGGAAAACTATTTCGTAAAGGAAACCGACGAGCAAAAAATAACCTGGCTTGTGCCTAACAGCCAAAAGAATGAGATGGAGCCGATACTTACCGAAATAGCCCCGCGCTCATCAACCTCACAGGATATGCCCCACGAAGGCGAGGAATTCGGATATGTTCTTCAGGGCGAAGTGGTTCTTCACCTGGGAGACAAAAAAATGAGGATAAAAGAAGGCGAAACATTTTATTTTTCGTCAAAGAAAACGCACTTTTTGGAAAACGATAAAAATCAAGTGGCAAAACTGATTTGGGTATCAAGCCCTCCCACGTTTTGAAAGGAGTAGAAATGCAGACGGAAAACATCATTGAGCTTAGAAATGTCAGCAAGGTGTATGACGGCAAAGAAGTCGTAAAGAACACGACGCTCGCCGTAAAAAAAGGCGAATTTGTCACTCTGCTTGGTCCGTCGGGTTGCGGGAAAACCACCACGCTAAGGCTTATCGCGGGGTTTGAGAAACCGACCACCGGGCAAATCTTTTTTAACGGTCAGGACATAACCAACCTCCCCCCTCACAAAAGGAAGGTCAACACCGTCTTCCAGCGCTATGCGCTCTTTCCTCATCTTACGGTGTTCGGAAATGTCGCGTTCGGCTTAAAGCTAAAAAAAGTGGAGTGCGAGCCTTATTTCAATAAAAAGGGCGAAGTAGTTCAAAAATACCGCAAGCTGACAAAAGAGGAAATCCGCCGCAAAGTCGACGCTGCCTTAAAGATGGTCGACCTTGAGGACTACGGCTACCGCAACGTGTCCAGCCTCTCGGGCGGACAGATGCAGCGCGTCGCCATCGCCCGCGCTCTTGTCAACGAGCCCGAAGTTTTGCTGCTTGACGAGCCTCTTGGCGCGCTGGACCTCAAAATGAGAAAAGACATGCAGCTTGAGCTTATGAATATGCACAAAAAGCTCGGCATCACCTTTATATATGTTACCCACGACCAGGAAGAAGCCCTAACCATGTCCGACAAAGTCGTGGTTATGAGAAACGGCGCGATACAGCAGATTGCTACCCCGGAAAAAATATACGACGAGCCGGCGAATGCGTTTGTTGCCGACTTTATCGGGGAATCAAACATCTTCTCGGGCATCATGCTTGATGACTATAAAGTATTCTTCTGCAACACCACCTTTGAGTGCGTCGACAAAGGCTTTAAAAAGAGAGAGCCGATAGACGTCATAATCCGTCCCGAAGATATCCAGATTCTAAGCCCGGAAGACCCAAAAGCCATACTTAAAGCCGAGGTTCTCTCATGCGTGTTCAAAGGCGACCATTACCAGATAACCACCCTTGCCAACGGCAACGAGATGGTGGTTCACGACACCGCAAGCGTCAACGCGGGGGACATGGTCGGCCTGTATGTAAAGCCTTACGACCTCCATATAATGCATAAGTTTAGAATCATCAACGAAATCAAAACATATATGTCCGCTGAAAATGAGGTTGAAATCTGCGGAGGCTACTTTGCCTGCGTTTCCGACCTCCCCGCAGGCACTCCCGTAACCGTAAAGATTGCCTTTGCAGATGTGCAAATCACCGACGACGAGGACGACGGCGTCCTCTCCGGCACCGTGGTAAGCTCCATTTATAAAGGCAGCTACTATCAGTGCATAGTCCGCACGGACGACTACTATGACTTCTTTGTAGACACCAAAGACGAATGGCTGAAAGGCGACAGAGTCGACATCATAGTGGCGCCCGATAAAATCATCATCGAAGAGCGCGCGGAGGAGGAAGCGGAAAGTGAAACGGATTAAAAACTTCAAGCTGACGAGAAAAGTTTTCAGCTATCCCTATATCCTTTTCATGCTGCTTTTCATCGTCATTCCGCTTGTGCTGATACTGGTCAACGCGTTTTTGGACGCCGAAGGAAATCTGACGGTAGAAAACTTTAAGATTTTCTTTACCGAGCGCTCATCTCTAATCGTTCTTGGCAACTCTCTTTTGGTCGGAGTCGCCACAACGCTTATATGCCTGGTTATTGCCTACCCCGTTGCGTATATTCTTTCAAAATACAACTCGGGAAAGATTCTTGTACTTCTTTTCGTTCTCCCGATGTGGGTAAACTTCCTTATCCGCACCTTGGCAACAAAGGTAATTTTTGTGGCGCTTGACGTAAAGCTTGGCATAGGAACGGTTCTTTTTGGCATGGTATACAACTATCTGCCCTTTATGATACTTCCGCTTCATACCGTGCTGTCAAGCATTGATAAAAGCTACATCGAAGCGGCTGAGGACCTCGGCGCGGACAGAATCAATGTGTTTGTAAAAACAATACTCCCGCTTTCCGTGTCGGGCATACTTTCGGGCATAACTATGGTGTTTATTCCCACCATTTCAACCTTTGCCATATCGCAGTTTCTGTCAAACGGCACGATTTTCCTCTTTGGTGACTCAATCAACATGAAGTTTGAGCAGGGCTTATACGGCGTAGGTTCGATAATGTCCATAGTAATGCTGGTGTTTGTATTGATTTCAAACTTCTTAATGAGTAAATTCAACCGCAATGGAGCGGCAAGGGGGACGCTATGGTAAAAAAATTCTTTGAAAAACTGTTTCTTATCGTGATTCTTGCGTTTCTTTACGCTCCGATAATAATCATAATAGTATACTCGTTCTCAAACAGCTCCAACTTCACCTGGCCCGACGGCTTCACCTTTGAAGCCTACAGGTCGATAGTTACAAGCGATAAAGCCGAAGCACTGAAAGACGCTATAGTTAATACGCTGATAATCGCGGCGGTTTCGTCAGCTATCGCAACCGTTATGGGAACGATATCCGCAATCGGCATTCAGACGCTGGGCAGAAGGGCAAAACGTCTTGCGCTGGATGTCAACCAGTTTCCGATTATCAACTCGGAAATCGTTATGGCGGTATCGCTGATGGTCTTTTTTGTGACATTCTCCTTCCCAGAAGGATATCTAAGGCTGATAATCGCCCACGTGGCTTTCTGCACGCCGTATGTAATACTCTCGGTTCTCCCCAAGCTGGAATCGCTTGACCCGAGCTTTTACGAGGCGGCGCTGGACCTTGGCGCAAGCCCCTTTAAGGCGATTACAAAAGTCGTGTTTCCGCTTATTGCCCCAAGCATTATCTCGGGCTGGGTTCTCGCTTTTACCCTTTCGCTTGACGACTTCATCATAACCCAAATAAACAAGGGCACAAGCACGGGCATAAACACCCTTTCAACCTATCTCTACGCGGACGCCAGAGTTCAAGGCCTTGAGCCATTCTGGTTTGCCATCTTCAGCATAATATTCGTCTTGGTGCTTGGCGTGGTGCTTACTGTCAACCTGGTCAAGATAAGAAGACAAAAGGAGCGCAAAAATGAAATCTAAGATTGCAAAAGTTATATTGGTATTGTTTGTGGTCTGTCTGTTTTTAGGTGCGCTCTACGGCTGCAACGACACCGAAGAGAAAAGAAGCGTCAACACCCTGGTCATATACAACTGGGAAGACTATATGGACACATCCCTTCCCGAACTGTTTGCCGAGTATTATGAGGCGGTAACGGGTCAGCCCCTTGAGATTATCCTTTCTTACTTTGAAACCAACGAGACCATGCTCAGCAAAATGCTTAAAGGCGACGCTAATGTGGATCTCATCTGCCCCAGCGAATACGCAATCGAACGCCTTATGCAATATGACCTTATCCAAAACATTTCGGAACTTAAAGCAAGCATCCTTGAAAACAACCGCTACGGCGTAAGTTTCGACAATCTTGATAACATCGAACCCGAAGTGACGGATAAAATAAGAACTATGTTTAACGAAGTCGGCCCCAACAAACAAAACATGGGCGACTACATGATACCTTACCTGTGGGGCACGCTTGGAATACTCTACAACGCCGATGTCGTAACGGAAGAAGACCTTGAATACGGCTGGGGCATCCTTTGGAACGAGTGCGGAAACGAAGCCCTACACGGCAAGATTTTGGTTAAAGACAGCGTAAGGGACACCTACTGCGCCGCGGTGCTTTATATGCTGGAGTATGGCCTTCTCCCCGAAGGATATGAAAACTACTCCACGCAAGAGCTTATCAACTGTACCGACGACGTTATGCTTAAAGCGGTGGAGGAGGTCCTCACCCGCCAGCGTGATGTGATAGCGGGCTATGAGGTTGACTTTGGAAGAGACGATATGATAAACGAAATTGTATATGTCGACCTTGCCTGGTCGGGCGACGCGCTCTACGCAATAGAAGAGGGTGAGAAGCTTGGCGTTAACCTTGATTATTTTGTGCCGGAAATCGGTGCCAACCTTTGGTTTGACGGCTGGGTAATCCCCAAGAACGCAGCCAACTCGCTTGCCGCGCTCATGTTCATCGACTTTTTGTGCGCGCCCGAAATCGCGATACTCAACACCATCGAAATAGGCTATACAACAGCCGTTTCAAAAGAGCTATTGATGGAAAACGAGAATGTCCTTGCGGTGCTTGAGGAAAACGAGTATGACCCCGAGGAGTTTTTTGGAGATGAACACAGGTTCCCCGTGGTAAGCGATAAGCTTGGCATTATGCATGACTTCGGCGCAAAAAACGATGCAGTTGTAGCGATGTGGGAAAGAGCAAAAGCGGGAAACGGCGTGCCTATGGAACTTGTGTATGTGGTGATAGGCGCCGTGGCTTTGTTTTTGATACTGATTGCAGCCTACTTCATCTACGAAAAGGCAAAGCTTAAGCCAAAAAGGTTTAAATTTATGAAAGCAGATAGATAAAAATAAACCCTCCGAAAGGAGGGTTTTTTATTTGATTTATTGGTTTATCTTATAATTTGGATTATCTTCCCTTATGATGTATGGCGTCAATAAGTATTCCTATTGCGACAAGTATAGCCTGGTCATAATTGTCATCCACCACGTCGATTACATAAGTGTCCGCTATCTGAAGAATTTTTTTGGAGAGCGAGGCTACAAGAGCTTTGTTTTCTTTGTTGAATATTTTCCAGTTGAAGCCGAACACTCCGCCTCTTACCTTCAAGCTGCCCCAAACGCCTTCAACTTTGTAGCGCTTAACAAAAAACGATAGCCTGCCCTTTAAAGTGCCTACCCTTTCTTCCCCCTTGAATATGTCAAAACGTCCGAAAGGATTTATAAACCTTTGTTTCAAAAAGTATATTTCATTTCCCTGCAGATCAAAAATGGTGAGCTTCTTTCCGAACGAAAAAAGTCGTCCCTCCACTTGAAAGCAGGGCTGGTTGGCATCGTCAAATATCGTGTATCTGTCTTTAATGGCAAAATACTTTTGCCTTATTAAATAACGCATAACTCCCCTCCGTATTTAATGATTTGATTATATCAGACTATTCCCACTAACTCAATAGATTTCAACAACTTGGTGAAAAATCTTTAATAAAAGCATAATTTAAATTAATTTAAATAATAAATACTAACTAAAAGCTTATTATTTACCCTTTTCAGCTTAACTTTATGCCCCTTTTAGCGTGACGCTTTTAAGAAAGCTAAAAAAATCCATCACCCTAGCGACACAAAAATTTGAAATGCCAACCTAAAAAATTACTGAAACTGCCTATAAATTTAAGAAAAATTACTGAAACTGCCTTTAATTTCTAAGTTAACTAAATTTAATAACGCACCAATTAGCGGTGGAGCAAGGCAATTTTATTTTTGCCCGAAAAAAATCCTTCATCCCTTTTAGCGTGACGCTTTTAAGCAAAGCTCAAAAAAATCCGTCTCCTCTTAGCTCGGCAAAGAAAAAATAAATATTGAATATAAAATTTTTACTTAAAATGAATTATTGAATTTCTTTTTTAAAACAGGCGGCTACGGCATGTTTATTGATTGGACTTTTTTAATATATCGCTTATTCGTCTTTTTGTGGCGGGGTTTATAAAGTCGGGGGCTATTTCGCTTAAGGGAAGCAGGACAAACTCGCGCTCCTCAAGCCCCGGATGCGGAACTATCAGTTTTTCGTCGCAAATCAAATCAAAGTTGAATGTGAGGATATCGATATCAATAAGTCTGTCTTCCCATCTTTGCTTTCTTACCCTGCCGAGCTTTTTTTCTATATCGTGGATAAAGTCAAGCAGCTCAAGCGGCGACATATAAGTTTCAATCAACGCCGCGGCGTTAAGGAATTTATTTTTGGCAACACCGCCAAACGGCTCGGTTTCATGATAGCTTGAGCGATTTAATACTTTTACTTCCTTTTCAAGCTCGCAAAAAGCCTCGTCAAGGATTTTTTCTCTGTCGCCCATGGAGCTTCCAAGAGATATATAAGCGCGGCTTCTCTTTTTGAAAACCTTTACGCCAACGCTTTCAAAATCAAGCCTCATCGGCGCTTCGGGCTTTCTTACCGTAAGCTCCACGGCGTCGATTTTGGGAAATTCCCTAAGCAGCATTAAAGCGGTTTCCGAGGCAAGCTTCTCAATCAAATCAAACGAATTATGAATGGCAAGGTTTACGATTGCCTTTGACGCTTTTGAGTAATTTATGGTGTCGTAAAGGTTGTCGGATTTTTCGGCTTTGGATAAATCAAAATAAAGCTTTGCCGTAAACAAAAACGGCTGGGGATTGACCTTTTCTTCGGGATTGACGCCGTGGCAAGCCATCACCTTTAAATTTTCAATAATTAAGCACTCTTGCATAATGTTTCCCTTATCGCCTGCAGATTTTCTTTGACGTCATGCACTCTAACAAACAATACGCCCATTTTAGCGGCAAGCCTTGTGGTTTCAAGCGTGGGCTCAAGCCTGTCTTCAACCGAGCCGCCAAACAAAGATTTTCTGGATGTGCCAAGCAGCAGCGGAAATCCAAGCTTTAAAAATTTATCGTAGCCGTACAAGACCTCAAAGTTTTGTTCTTTTGTTTTTCCAAACCCTATGCCGCCGTCAAGGCAGATTTTATCATCAGATATTCCGTATTGTTTGCACAGCGCCAAAGAGCTTTGAAAAAATTGTTCGATGTCTTTAAAAATATCTTTATACTCCGTTCCGTTTTGGTTGTGCATTATGCAAACGGCGGCGTCGTATTTTGCTATGACCTCGGCCATCTTTTCGTCTTTTTGAAGCCCCCAGATGTCGTTTATCATATCGGCGCCCGCCTTTAGCGCCTCCATTGCCACTTCCGAGTTGTAGGTATCAACGGATAGGGGTATATCGAATTCCTTTCTAATCAAACAAAGCGGCTCCATCAGCCTGTTTAACTCTTCCTCTGGGCCAACGGGAATGTGACCTGGGCGTGTGGACTGCGCTCCGATATCAAGTATCGCCGCGCCCTCTTTTATCATCTTTTCCGCTCTCTTTAAAATGTCGTCTTTTGTGACTCTGCTTTTAAAGTAAAAGGAATCGGGCGTGACATTTAAAATGCCCATTATATGCGTGCCTTCGGAAAAAACTTTGTTTCCGATTCTCATAGTACCTCTCTATCTTATCAAATTGAAA
>JAAZIO010000119.1 GCA_012800805.1 Clostridiales bacterium
AAGCAGAGCGTCATACTGTTCTTTTGTTATTATTACGGGACGGCCCTTGTTGGACTTATCGGGCTCGCCGAGCAGTTTCATTGAGTCAAGCTGGTCATATATCGCGCCCGCTTTGGGATAGCCTACCCTGAGCTTTCTTTGTATCATAGATACGCTGATAAGCGTGCCGTCCATACCCATTCTCAAAACCTCGAAAAATTCGGGAGACAGCGCCCTGCCGCCTTTCTTTCCTTGAGAGTTGGAAGACACGCTCTCGCTTTCGGGTTCGCTGAAAATCTCTTCTTTTATTCTGTCGTCAAAGTAGCTTTCGTTGTGTGACTTTATAAATTCGACAACATCCCTTACTTCCTCGCCGCCTATAAACGCGCCCTGAAGTCTTATGGGGATTGGCGCTTTTACATGCTTATACAAAAGGTCGCCGTCGCCGAGCAAATCTTCCGCACCAACGCTGTCAAGAACGGTTCTTGAGTCCGCTCCCGAAGGCACTTTAAAGGCAATACGGGTGGGCAGGTTGTTTTTGATGGTTCCGCTAATTACATCCACCGACGGCCTTTGAGTTGCAACCACAAGATGAATACCCGTCGCTCTAGCTAGACGTGCAAGACGGTTTATGCTCTCCTCAACCAGCTTTTTGCCGAGCATCATAAGGTCGGCAAGCTCGTCGATAATAATCAGAATACGATACATCTTTTCGGCGCCGCTGTTTGATTCGCCCGCGTTGTATTCGTCTATATCTCGATAACCCTTGGATGACAGAATTTCATTTCTTCTGTCCATTTCCTTAATGCACCACTGCAGCGCTTTGATGGCTTTATCTATGTCGCAGATAATCTCGTCAAGGAGAAGATGCGGTATGCCCTCGTATGGGGAAAGCTCCGTGCGCTTCGGGTCAATCATGATAAGCCTTAAATCTTCGGGGGATGCGTGATAGAGCAAGCTGATTATCAATGAATTTATGCAGCAGCTTTTGCCCGAACCCGTCTGTCCCGCAATAAGCATATGCGGAAGAGATTTGATTTCGGCTACATGGTTGCGGCCGTGAACATCTTTGCCTATCGCAAAGGTCGTAGGCGACTTTGCGCTGTTGTATTCCTGGCTCCTTATTATCTCGCTTAGCCTTACTATTGAACGACGTCTGTTTGCAACCTCTATACCTACTGTGCCCTCGCCGGGGATGGGAGCAAGAATTTTTACGCCCTCAATTTCCATCCTCATTTCAAGGTCGTTGGCAAAAGTCGTAACCCAGCTTATGGGCCTGGACTTTGGCATTTCAAGAATTTTCACTTTATACAAAGTAAAAGTCGGCCCCGCGATGGTTTCAACCACTTGCGATTCCACGCCAAAGTATCTGAATGTTTCCTCAATGGCCTGTTTGCGCTCCTCAAAGTCCTCAACGGAACCCGTGTTCATCTCGGGCGGGCGGAGGAGGCTGAGCGGCGGCGCCACGTAAGGACGGCGCTGTATTACCTTTTTTTCTTCCTTTGTCTCTTCCTGCTTAATGGATTCGTCAATGCTGATTTGACGCGCCTTTTGCTCTTCAAGCTTTGCTTTTAGCTGTTCGCGGCGCTCTTTTAGTTTTTCCCTGCGCTCTTCAATCAGCGTTTTATACGCACTTGGGCTCTTTATGTCTATAAAACCGTCGCTTCCGTCAAAGATATAGTCGCCGGCGCTGTCTTCTGTTTTGGGAGCCGAAGTAACGGGCGGTGTGAACTTTGGCTCAGACGGGGTTTTTGGAAGTAAAAAGTCAAGCCCTTCGGTTTTAACTGCAGGTTTGTCGGTTTTATCGGAATCAAGATATTTATCAAGCTTTTTCGCCTCGGGCTTTATCGCAAAGCTTCCCTCAACGGGCTTGTTTAAAGCGTTTTCTCTATCTTCGATTTTTTTGACGGGGAACTGCGGCGGCTTCTTTATCGGCTCATAAGCCGTCACATTGTCCTTTTCGGGCATAAAGGTTTTTATGCCCTTGTCGTCGCGCTTGGAAAGGGAAATGCTCGGCTTTTTGGATTCTTCTTTCAGTTTTTCAAGCTGTTC
>JAAZIO010000120.1 GCA_012800805.1 Clostridiales bacterium
ATCTTGTCGCCTCTTCGATTTTTTCTTTAACAAGCGTCTGAAGTTTTGAAACAACATCGGGAACGCTGCATGAATACAAGACATTGACATAAAGGTCAACGGTTATTTTCTCGTTTTGCAGAAAATAAACGCTTATGCCCTGAGTCTGGCGGTTCTTCTTTTCGTCGGACTTAATCAGCTCGACGCCTGCGACTGCGTCAGCCGCGTCCCTTACCAGCTCGCTTATAACCTTTGTGTAGATGTCTATGTTTTTATCCGAGTTCTTCCTCGCCATAAAAGCCTCCGTCGGCATTATATCACAGCCGAAAAAAAATCACAAACATTATCGCATTATATCAAAATTATAAACCAAATTATAACAAAAAAAGCGGCCTAAGCCGCCGTTTGTTGTAGTTTAAAAGTTATATTCCATTAATTGTAGGGAATTATTTTTACGTTTCTTGAACCCGTTTCGGTTACCACGATGTCGGTTATCTTAGCCGCATCGGAAAGCCCGAGGTTCTCCGCCGCCACGACAACATTTACGCTGTTATCGGACAGGGTAACTATAACCTCGTTATAGCCCTTTGCCTTAATCAGCCCTTCAATTATGAGCTCTTTTTCGATTCTGTTGATAAGCTCAAGCTTTTGGGCTTCGGCGGCCGCCTTGGCTTCCTCAGAAGATGTATCCGACGCTATTATCGCGTCAAGGTATAACATCGATTCCGCGCGCGAAGTCGTTCTTTCATTGCGGTATGCGGCAAAGAACGTTTCGACGGTCGCTCCCGGGTCGAGATTGCCCGTGTTCTGCCTTGTGGTCAGAACCCAATTCAATACTCCCGTTGCTACAAGCAATACCACCATTACG
Organism: Clostridiales bacterium; assembly: GCA_012800805.1. Lineage (GTDB taxonomy): Bacteria > Bacillota > Clostridia > Christensenellales > CAG-917 > JAAZIO01. The sequence continues at coordinate 848 of JAAZIO010000120.1, forward strand.
GCAAGTACTAAAATTTTTTTCTTGTTCGCTTTCAAAAATTCCATAACCCCTCCTTTTTATGATGCGCCGTTAGCTTTCGTGTAGACTTGTATCAAACTGCCGTCAACCTTTAGCGCTGTTTTGGCAGCTTCAAGCAATCTTAACCTTACTCCGATGTCCTGCGCCCCGCTTGCAACTATAATTACGCCTTTTATCTCTGCGTTTTCGCCTTCCGATATCATCACATCCACCGAGCCCGCCCCGTCTATGCTCTCAAGAATCCTTTGAAGCCTCGTTTCCGTGTCTGTAAGCACTATCGCCGCCGTGTCGGGCTGGGGCGTGATTTTGTTTTTGCCTTGCAGGCCCGAGTATAACAGAAGCGCTATCGCAATAATAAATATGCTTATTATGAATTCAATATTCTTGATTTTTCTTATCTTTGCGATTATCGGAATATTTTTTATCTTGGCAAGAAGGCTTTGTTTTCTCTTATCCTCAACTTCCATCGCCGCTCCACGACACGCTTATATTCTCACGGTTTACTCCGAACTTTCTCTCGGTGAGTATAAGCGTTCTCTCTAAAATTATATTCCTGTCATTTCCGCTCAGAACTTCGGTATTGATTTTCACATATATTTTTAGCTCGCCGTTTTTTCTCTCGGCGCTGATTGTCGCGTCAATCCCCTCACTCATAAGGACGCTTTGAAGCTCTATTGACTTTTGCGTAAGCGCATAGCGGTTTAGTGAATCGGCAAACTCATCGTCTATAACATCGCCTATCGTATCGTCTATGCCGATTTCGAAATTCAGCGGTTTTTTCAAAAGCTGAGGGAGAGGAGCAATCAAAACAAGCACGACGATAAGCGAAAAGACGCTCCTCACATATTTATTCATCTGGCCGTCGGGCAGTATTATGTCAAGCAATACCCCAAGACAAACGACGGCAGTTACCGAAATCAGATACGTGCCCATACTCCCTCACGCCGCGACATTGCATGAGCCTAAAATCAGCATAAACATGACAAGTATCAAAAATCCCGCTCCGATAAGAGACGCGGCAAGAAGCGACATATTTTTTGATACGGAAAGCGTCATCTGAGACACCTTTTTTTCGCCGAGCGGCTCCGTGACGGCCGCGGTCAGCTTAAGCAGCAATGTTAATATCACAAGCTTTAACAGCGGGAAAACCACAATGGCAAGAAGAATTATAATGCCGGTGAATCCCGCGGCGTTTTTTATTAGTACCGCGCCCGCAAGCGCAAGGTCAAAGCCGTCAGATAAATATCCCCCCAGGATGGGAACATAAGTTGAGAGGGCAAATTTTGCCGCCTGAAAGCTGATGCCGTCAAAGGCCGCACCCGTAATGCCCTGAGCGGTTACAAACGCCATGAACAGGCTGAACACGATTCCAAGAAGCCAGCTGGCGCCGCTTTTGAAAAAGGCGGACATTTTGTCAAGCTTGACATCTTTGGTTATGTTGCCGACAACCGCAAAAAGGTTGGTAGCGACAAAGGCGGGGACAATGATTGCCGATATTATCTTCATTATCCCGCCCGACAAAAAAGCAAGGAAAGGCTGAAAAGCCGCAACAGTGGTTACGCCGCCAAGAGCTGTAAGCAGCGTTAAAAGAATGGGGAAAAGAATTTCGCTGAGTTTTGAAAGCAGCGATATCGTTTTTTCCACGGTTATTACGACATCGGTTACTATTGCAAGCACTATTATTACCGCGGTCGCATACGCCACAAACATCACAACTTCAACGGTGGACTGCTTTTTAAAATTTGATGTAAGGGCGGAGAGTATGGAGCACAAAATGCAAACCACAATTATGGTTAAAAACGACGGTATGCAAATTCCTATATACTCCAGCGCCGTGGTTTTTAAAGCGTTTACGAAATTTCCTAAAAAATTTCCGCTGTTTCCGTCGCAAAGCACCCTTAAAAAGGTCTTAACCGAACTAAAGCCCAGCACCGAACGCTCTTTTTCCCCAAGGGATTTTATGAAAGCATCAAACTCTTTAAGGTCAAGCGAATCCAGTCCCTCGCCTACCGCGTCGCCTATCGTCGCCTCCCCCGCCGCGGCGACAGCAGGCGCCCCGAATACCATCACGGCGGTAATCAGCGCGTATAAGATAGTTATTAAAATTGCCTTATTTCTTTTTCTTTTCATGGTCACAGCGTTTCCGCAAGGGAAGTTACGACATCCACAAGTCGGGTTACAATGCCGATTGCCAGCATAAATATGACAAGCTTGCCGCCTAGCTGAAGTTTTTGTGCTATCGAGGCGCAGCCGGCGTCCTCGCATATGCTTGCGGAGTATTCGGTAAGATAGCCTATTCCGATTATTTTTAAAATTGTTGCAAAAATGCCCTCGGGAAGTCCGCTTTTTTCAACAATCCTTGTAAATGCAACAACCGCCCCCGACAGCGAGTTAACCAAAACGATAACAAGAACTATGCCCGTAGCTATGGTTGCGAGAACCGCAAACTCGGGCTTTGCCGTTCTTAAAAGCAAAACCAGAATTACGCCTATTATTCCTATCGCAAAAAGTTTGAACAGCATCAGTATAGAGCGAATATCGACTTGATTGTGTCGAACAGCCCGCCGAGCATGTCGACAATCAAGAGAATGACCAGTATAAGCCCTGCCAAGGTAGCGAATGTCGCTATCTCATCCTTATCGCTCTTTTTCAATATGAATGAGATAAAGGCAGTCAAAATGCCTATGCCCGCGATTTTTAACAAAATCGAAAAATCCATCTCCACCTCCTACGCAACTATTATCATTAGTGCGATTCCAAGCAAAACGAACAGTTTGAAATACATTCCGCCAAGCCTTTTTTCCTCTTCCGCGCTTTTTTTTTCGGAGCTTTCAAAATAGGCTATATGCCTGTCCAGCTCGTTAAGCTGCTGGGCAAGAGGGAGCTTTCCCAAAGAGTATAAAAACCTTGCTATATCTCTTTTGTCGTTTTGCTTTAAATGTGTAAGCTCTATTTTTGAAAAGTAGTCTTCTCCCACCTTGTCGTCTTTTAAGTCCTTTAAAAACTTACCAAGAATTTGGGCGGTATGCCCTTTTTTGCCTTGGCACCACGCATTCACTGCGTCCTCAAGCGGCGTTTTTAAAAAAGCTATCTCGTTTTTCAAAAACACCGAAAAATCTTTAAAATCTTTAAATATCTCATGCCGCGTTTTGTAGACGCGTTTTATGGCGATTCCAACAAGCGACATTCCAAATAAAAGCAGCCCTCCCGCGATTAGCCTAAGCAAAGCGGACCTCCTTTACGGTTCCAACGCGCGGCTTGTCCGTCAGCACCACGGCTGCGCCGACTTCTTTTAAAAGCGGGGAAAATACCGCGCTGGCCTCAAGCGAAGACAAGTCCTTTGCGTGGACGGAGGCATATACTCTTACCCCGCTTCTCATAATGTCCAGCACGGCCGCGACATCCTCTTGACGAAACAGTTCATCCGTAACTATAAGCTCGGGATTCATTGCCCTTATAGTGTTTTCGTAGGCAACGGTTTTAGGAACTCCCGAAATGACGTCGCAGTTTCCTACATCCAGCGAGATGCCCACCCCCGCTATTTCAAATCTTTCATCTATGATAAGCGTAGTAAGCTTATCGGACGAAAGCCTTGCAAGCTCTCTCAGCATTGTCGTTTTTCCGCACCCCGGTGGCGACACTATAAGGGCGCTTTTGTCGATTTTTTCAAAAAATGAATCCGCGCATCCCTTTACCTCATGCGGTATCCTTATCGCAAGCGAAGTTATCGTCTTAAGAGATAAAACGCTTCCCTTTTCCACCGTGCCGTATCCGCAGGCGCCTATTCTTACCCCGCTTTCAAAGTGCATAAATCCCCTTACCAGCTCATCGTTTGCGGCATAGACCGAAAAACCGCTTGCCACGGCGACAACCCTGTCGATGTCGGACTGCGTCGCCATGTAGCAAGAAACGCCTCTATGTAAATACTCCCGCCTGTCCATTAAATGTATTACTACGGGTTTGCCAACTCTAAGGCGAATCTCCGTGATTTCCTCTTTGCCGTATGACGACAAAATCGCCGTGGCAAGAGGCTTTGGAAAAAGTTTTTCAATCATGTTTAAATTTATGTTTGATAAAACCAAAACATAAAATAAAAGCAAATCAAGTCAAAAATCGTCAAAAAGCGCATAGAGCTTATCAATAAATAAGTTCGTTATTTTAATGAATTTAAAAGGAAAAATTTCGGCAAATGCAACAATGCGTATGGCATTTTAAAAGCGATGAAAATTGTATCTATAATAAAGCAACAAATGGTTATTGAAAAGCAAATGGTTTAAAAACAATGGATTGGTTTCTTTAAAAAAATTCTCGGTAGAAAAAATTTTAAATAAAAGGTTCAACTAATTAATACAACATCAAAAATTACTTTCCCTCTAACAAATAACGGGAAAGAACATAACAAAACTATATATAATTTTCGTTTTGCCATTCGGCGGTTTTAAGATTTGTTGGTAATTACTATTTAAAGACTTTGTTGTTTTTTAATTATCCTTTTAATGGAAGATGAAATTTATATATAGCTTAGCTTTATTGTATTGCCTATAAGCGGTGGGATTATAGTATGGCGTCTTTAGTTTTTGTTTTATTAAATAAGACTTAAAGTTCTGTTATGCTTTTTAAAAAAGCTAAGGCGTAACAAACGGATAATATAACGGCGTAACAAACAAATAAGCCTTAATCGCTTGCAAAAAAATAAATTTTCTTTAAGCGAAATACTTTTATACTTATCTTGATAAGTGTCTGTCCGCTCCGCAGGATACGCACTTAGCGTCAAAGGAGTTGTTTAAGCTGCCGCAATACTCGCACTTCCATTTTGCGGATGACTTTGAATATCTTATGTCTTCAAAAACCTCATGCGTTGATTTGTCGTCTTTGGTCGCGGCGACCATTTCGGGGTCAAATGCCTCAGAGCCGCCTTCGGTTTCCAAAGCGGGCTCCTCATCCTTTTTCTTTCTGAACTTGACCAGCGTCGCTATAGCCACTATCAATACAATAATCCCCGGGGCGATTAGGATAGCGCCGTAAGAAACGCCGCTCTGATAGGGATTCATAAGAGACTCTTTTGTGCCGTCGGAGTATTTTATGTAGACTTCGGTTACACTGTTGTAAAAATGCTCGTCAACTATCTGGTTGTCATTGATTATGCAAATATTGTTTTCGTCAAAAGAGAGCGTATCTATTTCTATTTCGCCCTCGTATCCGTATGAGTCACGGATAACAACTATCAAGCTTTCAGGATTTTTTTCGTCGCTTATCTTTTCAAGACAGCCGGTGACTATTGTCTTATATGTATAGTTGCTATAGCTATCCCTTGAAGTTGAGATATCGATAGTTTTTACAATCCTGACATAATCATCACCGCCAAGCGCCGCAAAAGAGATACCCACAGCTATAAACACCAGGGCGATAAAAATCATAAGTATGGGGCCAAAAATCTTTGCCGACCTGTTAAAGCGGGGATTTTTGAAAAAGCGGTATATGGTGCTGCCAATCACGGCGCCCCTGAAAAATGAGCCGCTCCACCTATACGAGCCACCCCTGAAACTTGAACCTCGAAAACCTCTGCTTCTAAATGCCATATTTTTATTATATTAGATGTTCACAAAATTGACAAGCCGCTGAGAAAAAAATAAATTCATTATAATGTAAAAAGCCCTTTCCTTTCGGAAAGAGCTTTTATATAGTTTTATCAATTTACGCGTGACATATATTCGCCTGTTCTTGTGTCGATTCTTATAACCTCGCCCTCGTTAATAAAGAGAGGAACCTGAACGACATATCCTGTTTCAAGAGTAGCGGGCTTCGTGCCGGGAGTGGCTGTATCGCCTCTTACGCCGGGCTCGCAATGCGTAATCTTAAGTTCAACAAAGTTCGGAGGCTCAACCATGAAGGGGGTGCCTTGGAAGAATTTCATGTCAACGGTCATGTTCTCTTTAATGAAATTCAAAGCGTCCTCTACTTGCGCTTTATTCAAAGGAATCTGTTCGTATGTTTCGGTATCCATGAAGTAATAAAGCTCGCCGTCGTTATAGAGGTATTCCATGGTGCGCTTTTCGATGTGGGCAAGGTCGAATTTTTCGGTGGGGTTGAAAGTTCTTTCCAAAACATTGCCCGTAACCACATTCTTGATTTTGGCGCGAACGAACGCCGCTCCCTTTCCGGGTTTTACATGCTGGAAATCGACTATTGTCATGATGTTATTGTCGATTAAAAATGTAATTCCTTTTCTAAAATCACCTGCAGTAATTTGTGCCATAATTTAACCTTGGTTTTCCAAGCCTCCTTGATAGTGTATAAATTATAAAATAAACAATTCGGTTTTGTGTCTGCTTAAGGGCTCGCTTTTGCCCACGATAAACATATCTTCAATTCTTACGCCGCCCAAGCTTGGTATATAAATTCCCGGTTCTACCGTTACCACCATGTTGTTTTCAAGCTTTTTTACGCTCTTTTGGTTGAGAGTTGGCTCTTCATGTATTAGCGTGCCCACTCCGTGGCCCGTTCCGTGTATATAGAACTCGCCGTAGCCGTTCTCGATTATATAATCCCTAGCTACAGTGTCGATATACCTTGCGTCGGCGCCTTCTTTAAGTTCCCTTTCGGCAAGAATTTTGGCGTATCTTACCACGTCGTATATTCTTTTAAGCTCGCCTTCCGCGCGTCTGAAAGCAAAGGTTCTTGTAAAGTCCGAGCAGTATCCCGATACTTTCGCGCCCATGTCTATGGTTACGAAATCGCCCGCTCTCAGCTTTCTACAAGTCGGCACATGGTGGGGTTCCGCTCCGTTTTCGCCAAACGCCACAATCGTGTCAAAGGCCAAGTCGCTTGCGCCGAAAGATTTCATAATTTTACTTATCTGCTCGGCGACTTCGATTTCGGTAACGCCCTCTTTGAAAAAATTTAAAAGCTCGTCGAAAGTATTATCTACCACTTCGACGGCTCTTAAAATTATTTCTATTTCGTGCTGACTTTTTATAGCGTTATTTTGCATATTCTACGCTTCTTACTTCGCGAATGACGTTGACTTTAATCTGTCCGGGATAGTCAAGCTCCGCCTCAAGCTTGCTCGCGATTTCCTTTGCCAAGAACACCGTGGCCGCATCGTTGACTCTTTCGGGCTTAACAATAACTCGGATTTCTCTTCCCGCCTGTATGGCGTAGGACTGCTCAACCCCGTCAAAGGAATTTGCGATTGTTTCAAGCTTTTCGATACGCTTGATGTAGTTTTCAAGCGATTCACGCCTTGCGCCGGGCCTTGCGCCTGAAATCGCGTCGGCGGCCTGAACCAAAACAGCCTCGATGGTTTCGGGCTCCACATCGCCGTGGTGAGCGGCTATGGCGTGTATCACAGCGTTTGACTCTTTATATTTTTTGGCAAGGTCCACGCCTATCTGAATGTGCGTGCCCTCGGTTTCGTGGTCAACGGCTTTTCCTATGTCGTGCACCAGTCCCGCCCTTCTTGCGACTTTTACATCGGCGCCAAGTTCCGCAGCCATCATGGACGCAAGGAACGCTACCTCAAGCGAGTGCTTCAAAACATTCTGGCCGTAACTTGTGCGGTAGCGAAGCCTTCCCAAAAGCTTAATAATCTCGGGATGCAGCCCGTGTACGCCCGCGTCAAACGCAGCCTCCTCGCCCGCTTCTTTAATGGATTGGTCGACTTCCTTTTTAACTCTGTCAACCATTTCCTCAATTCTTGCGGGGTGAATACGCCCGTCCGCTATAAGCCTTTCAAGCGCGATTCTCGCCACTTCCCTTCTTATCGGGTCGAAGCTTGAGAGCGTGACGACGTCGGGAGTGTCGTCGATTATAAGGTCGACGCCGGTGGCGGACTCAAGCGCTCTTATGTTGCGCCCTACTCTGCCTATAATTCTGCCTTTCATATCGTCGCTGGGAAGCGGCACAACCGATACCGTGGCTTCCGCCGCGTGGTCCGCCGCGCAACGCTGAATGGCTAGCGAGATTATCTGTTTTGCTTTCTTTTCAGCCTGCTCTTTTGCCCGAGCTTCTATTTCTTTCGCCTCAAGCGCGGCGTCTCTCTTTACCGCTTCAATGAGCAAATTTTTCAGCTGAGCCGCGGCCTCGTCCTTGGTCATGCCGGATACCCTTTCGAGTTCCGCCTGAATACGCTCATGCTGGGTTGACAGTTCTTCTTCCATCTGCTTGAGCTTTTGTCTTGTGGCCTCCGCCTGCTTTAGAGAGTTTTCAAGCTCAAACTGTTTTTTGTCTAAAATCTCTTCTTTTTTATCGAGAGCGGCCTCTTTTTGTATCAGCCTGTTTTCGGAGCGTTGAAGTTCCGCCCTTCTTTCCCTCGTTTCCTTTTCGAATTCGGTGCGCATCCTGGCCATATTTTCTTTTGCTTCAAGCAAGCCGTCTTTACGGATGCTTTTGGCTTCAAGGTGCGCTTCGTCGATTATCCTTGCTGCTTCTTTTTTCGCTAAGCCGATTTTGTTTTTGGAATATGTTCTATATGCAAATATTCCAACGAGCAACCCAATAACAAGGGCGCCCGCCGCAATGCCAACAATAGCTCCGGAATTTAGCGCAGCAAGCAATACCATAAAATTGCCTGTCATGCTTTTGTCCTCCAATTGTCAAAGAGCATAAATGAGCTTCTGCGCTCTCTTATACAACTTCTGTTTTAGTATACATGATGCCGCATACTCTAGTCAATTACAACTCTTAAAGAGCTTCCAATAAATGGATGGGTTTGTAAATAAAATTTTCTTTGAGGCAAATCGATAATGTAAATCTGACCTTGGCAAAAACCGGATAAGGCTTAAATTATAAAATATAGATAGCCTAAAAATTTAGGCATTTATGAAAAACGCCGCAATCGACGTTTGGCTTAGTCCAAATCGGTTTCTTTTGCCTTGTGCTTTTCTCTGATTTGTTGTTCGAGGGTTTTTGCGATATCGGGATTGGCCCTTAAAAAGTCCATAGCCTTTTCTCTGCCTTGACCAATCTTTTCGTCATTGTAGCTGAACCAGGCGCCGCTCTTTTGAATGAGACCCTCCCCCACGGCCAAATCCAAAATACAGCCTACCTGCGAAATGCCCGAGCCGTATATAATGTCGAATTCCGCTGTTCTGAACGGCGGGGCGACTTTGTTTTTGACGATTTTCGCCTTTACCCTGTTTCCGACGGCGTCGCCACCGTCTTTTAAAGTATCCATTCTTCTTACATCGATGCGGACAGATGCGTAGAACTTCAAAGCCTTGCCGCCGGTTGTGGTTTCCGCGTTTCCGAACACAACGCCAACCTTTTCTCTGAGCTGGTTGATGAAAATGATTGTGGCGTGGTTTTTACCGGTTGTGGCCGTAAGTTTACGAAGAGCCTGCGACATGAGCCTTGCCTGCAAACCCATGTGCGAGTCGCCCATTTCTCCGTCGATTTCCGCTTGCGGTGTAAGCGCGGCAACAGAGTCGATAACAATAAGGTCAACCGCCCCGCTTCTCACCAGTGTTTCCGTGATATCGAGAGCCTGTTCGCCGTTGTCGGGCTGCGATACATACAGTTCGTTTATGTTTACGCCGAGTTTGCTTGCGTATACCGGGTCAAGCGCGTGCTCGGCGTCGATAAACGCCGCGGTTCCTCCCTGTTTTTGAACTTCCGCAACTATATGTAAAGCGACCGTCGTTTTACCGGACGATTCGGGTCCGTATATCTCGATTATTCTTCCTCTGGGGATGCCGCCGATGCCAAGCGCGATATCCAACGCGAGGCAGCCTGTGGGGATCGCCTCAACTTCCCCTACACCTTGCTCTCCCAAACGCATAATCGCGCCTTTTCCAAAGCTTTTCTCTATTTTAGCAAGCGCATCCGCTAGCATATCCTGTTTGCTGATTTCTTTTGTACCAGCCGCCATTTTATACTCCTTAAAAATCACCTGATTTTTTACATTATATCACGAGGTGATTTAATTATCAATAATAAAAAAGTTGATATATTTAACATATTTACAAATTTTGTTTGTTTTGATATATAATCTTATTTACGCAACATATATGCTTTTATTAAAATTTAAAGCATAAGAATGTTTCCCTGCAGGTAGCGTATCAGATAAAAAAGCGCCATGTTAGCTACCTTTTTTCTTATCTCGTTCCTCTCCCCCGTGAATTTGTGTTCAAACACCGCAATGTAGTTTCCTCTGCCCACGCCGATGTATACAAGGCCTACGGGTTTGCCTTCGCTTCCCGTTGGCCCCGCGTTGCCCGTGGTGGACAGGCCTATGGTTGTTTCGCCGCCTACAAGGCCCTGCACCATTTCCCTTGCGGCTTGCTTGGATACCGCCCCGTGCGTCTTTAAGGTGGAAAGGCGCACGCCGAGGCGGTTTAGTTTTGAGAGCACATTGTAGCACACAATGCCTTCGTAAAAATTTTCGGATATTCCGTCAACGGAGATAAGACGGGAGCAAACCTCACCGCCCGTTATGCTCTCCGCCACGGAAAGCACGTTGCCGCTTCTTTTTAAGAGCTCTTTTGCAAGCTCTTCAAGCGTCATGTCAAAGGGGGAATAAACATGCTCCGAAAAAGCGTTATAAACAAGGCTTTTAACGGTTGCGAACAACTGCGGCCCCGCGCCCTCGTCGGTCATCGTGATTTTTGCGTCAAGAAAACTCTCCTCGGCCTCAAATTTTACTCCCCTGCCTTCGAATTGTTTCAACGCCGCTTCAATGTCGGACAGCGGCAGTCCGCAAAGCTTCACGACTTCGGTTTGACCCATTTAAACTTCCTCTTTCTTATCGCTTAATACGGATTTGTTTTTGATGATATAGTTAAGACCTGAGCCCACCGCAAGACCGGCGCCTATATAATACAATATCTGCGATATCCAATATAAAACGACATTCAGCGGCGCGATTATCAAAAGCGCTACGGCAAAGTCCAAAAATACGGTTTTAAGTTTGCCGTATTTGTCCGCGGCAAGCACGACGCTCTTTTGAACGGCAAGCAGACGGAAAATTCCTATGATAAGCTCGCGGGATATGATTATTCCCGAAAGCAGCGCTATCACAAGGGATGCATAAGGAAAAACCTCGGTGTCATACATCGCGGAACCTTTCCACATTATCAAAAAGAGCATGACGGTTATAACAACCTTATCCGCCAGCGGGTCCAAAAACTTACCCAGGTTGGATACAGTGTTGGTTTTCCTTGCGATGTAGCCGTCTATGAAATCCGTTGCGCAAAGCAGTCCGAAAACAGCGGCGCTGGCAAGCAAAAACGCCATGAAAAACCCCGTTTCGTATGCCAGTATAAAGAACACCGCCGCAGGTATAATCATAAACATTCTGGCGACGGTAATTTTTGTTGCTGCGTTCATTTGGCCCTCCCGATTAAATCGATTCCGTCGGAAGACAATATTTCCACTTCATAGAAATCACCCGCGTTGACAAGCCCCTCCGACGTAAAGTAAATAAGCGTGTCAATGCCCGGCGCCTGAAACTGGCTGCGGCCGTAGAACATCTGCCTGTCATAGTCGATTCCCTCGGCTAGGACGGTAAGCGTCTGTCCCATTTTTGCCGCGGCTTTCTCTTTCATAACCGCCGTTTGAATTTTGTACAATTTTTTGCGTCTTAATTCCTTGACACGCTCATTTAAATGACCGTCAAGTTTGTCGGCGGGGGTTCCCTCCTCCCTTGAGTAGGCAAAAAATCCCGCGTAGTCGATTTTATAATTATTTATAAAATCATAAAGCTTTTCAAATTCACTCTCTCCTTCCCCCGGAAAGCCCGTGATAAACGAGCTTCTTAAGGCAATGCCCGATGACAGCACTTTTTCCGCCAGCTCCTTAGTCATCTTTTCATCGGTGTGCCTTCCCATTCTCTTTAAAACCGAGCTGTCCACATGCTGGAAAGGAATATCCATATAGTTTGCGACTTTAGGGTTTTGTTTTATATAGTTAATTAGCTCATCGCTTACCACTTCGGGCTCAAGATACAGCAGCCTAATCCACTTAAAATCAATTTTTGTCAGTAAATCAAGAAGTTTTAAAAGCTGAGGTTTTCCGTATATGTCTATGCCGTATCTGGTTACATCCTGAGCTATCAAAATCAGCTCCTTAACTCCCTGGTCATAGAGTTCCTGGGCCTCGTTTAAAAGGTCGTCCTCTTTATAAGAGCGGTATCTGCCCCTAATTTTAGGAATCGCGCAATAGGTGCAGTGGTTGTCGCAGCCGTCTGCGATTTTAAGATAAGCGTAGTGATAAGGAGTTGTGATTTCCCTCTTTACGGTGTATTTATCCTCGCCGCAAATTACCGAGCGTCTCTCGCCGCCCGCAATGTTGTCTATTTCAACTTTTAGCGCGTCGTAATCCGCCGTTCCGAAAAAGCCGTCAACTTCGGGAAGAGAGTCAGACAGTTCTTTTCCGTATCTTTGCGGAAGGCAACCCGTTACGATAACTTTAGCTCCCCTTTCTTTTTTTTCTTCAACCGCGCGAAGAATTTCGTCTATAGATTCGTTTTTGGCGTCTAAGGTAAAGGCGCATGTGTTTATGATTATAACATCCGCTTGGGATTCGTCAGAGCAAAACTCATGCCCGCCCTCAAGAAGACGCGCGAGCATTTTTTCCGTGTCTACTCTGTTTTTATCGCACCCTAGCGAAACAACTCCGATTTTCATATAATCCTTCCTTTTTTGCTTTAAATAGCATAACACAAAGTCAAGAAAATACAAAATCAATTTAATCACTAAACCAAATAGAAAAACCTAAATTAAAAAACTTATCTTTAAATAAAC
>JAAZIO010000121.1 GCA_012800805.1 Clostridiales bacterium
CACGCCGCCAATGCCGAGGGAGGCAACAATAATACCTGTGATTAAGCCGCGCTTATCGGGATACCACTTTTGGCAAACCGCTATCGTTGTAGAGTAAGTTAATCCCATTCCGATGCCGCCCATGATGCCGTAAGTCACCCAAAGCAGCCACGCCGCTTTCACCGTCACAAACGAGGCGCATATAAAACCAAGACCTAAAATAATACCGCCCGCAATAATAATCGTGCGTATTTTAAACCATTTTTGCAAAAAGCCCGAAGCGGTCGAGCCTACCGACAGCGTAGCCAACAGTATGGAAAAAGCAAGGCCCGCTTTTGCGTTGTCGCCCATAAAGAGGGCTTCCGCTATACCGTTTTGGAATACGCTCCAGATATACGCGGTTCCCAGACAAAGCTGGATTGCGACCGAAGCGATTACAGGAACCCATCTGAATTTCTGTGTCTTAATCATAGTCTTCCTTTGTCTGATTTATTTTTTGCTCTCTCGCAAAAATTATATTTAATTTTGGGTAAAAATAAAAAAACGGCTAAAGTCGTTTTTGAGACTTATTATACGGGCGGGCTTAAATATTGTCAACAATAATTCATACCTTTTTAATGGGAAATAAAAAGCCCTTCTTTTGAAGGGCTTTAAGTTATATCTTTTTAAAGAAAAGCTGGGTAAAGTATAGTGTGCCGTTTGATTTTTTAGCAACACCTACGCCTATATGGGTGTAGGTCTTGCTTAAAATGTTTGCCTTGTGGCCCGCAGAGTTCATCCAAGTGTTCATGACTTCCTGTGCCGAGCGCTGACCGTAGGCAATGTTCTCGCCCGCTGCCGAGAACTTGAGCCCGAAAGATTCCATCATCTTAAAGGGCGAGCCGTAGGTAGGCGAAGTATGAGAGAAATAGTTGTTCTTTATCATGTCTTCAGATTTGTATCTGGCAACTCTTGAAGCCTGCCAGTCTTGCGTTAAAGGCTGAAGACCGCTTGCGACCCTGTACTGGTTAACCAGTTTTACGATTTCATCCTCAATGCTCTTTAGCGGAGAAGCGTTGGGGATGTTTATCTTTTGTCCCACATAAATCATTGCGGGGTTGGCAAGCTGAGGGTTAGCCGCAATAAGCTCAGATAAACCTATCTCATATTTTACCGCGATTTTCCAAAGGCTGTCGCCTTTTTGAACGGTGTAAGAAGTCGCCGCCATGACAGGCTCTTCCGTTTCGGTCGCAGCCAGGGCAACGGTCACATTGTTATCGTATAAGCAGCCCGATCCCGAAAAAACAACCGTCGCCGAGGCAAACAGCGAAATCAAGACCGCTACAGACAATATGATTATCTTTTTCATTTTTATCCTCCCTACTGCTATTATCTGTTTAGAAATAAAAAAAATGTAATTTGAAAAAACAGTATTTTTTTAATTTTTTATTAAAAATGGGGTGGATTATAAAGTAGCTTTTATAACTTTCCATTACAGCTGAAAAGAACAATGAAAAAAACCTCTAAAAGAGGTTTTCTGTTTATAACATTATTTAGAAAATTTTTTAAATAAACTAATTAATTAAATGAGCTTATAAAATCTGCCGCTGTTTTAAATAAATCCTCTTTACAAGTTTTAATTATTTCATCAAACGGGCGCGAGCCGTCCGAAACATACGCCGCACAAATAAGGCCGCCTGACGATAGTATTTCAGGGCTTTGGGCCAATTTTTTATCCATTGTGCCGCAAATTGCCGCAACGGGCACAGAAAGTTTCTTTGCCCTTTTTATAATTCCTCCAATAACCTTTCCGGAAAAGCTTGTAAGGTCAAGCTTACCTTCGCCTGTAATAACCAAATCCGCCCGCTTGACGATATCGTCAAAATTTAGTGTATCAAGAATCAAATCAATTCCCGATTTTATCTTTGCGCCGAAGAAAGCAAAAAGCCCCGCCGCCATTCCGCCGGCGGCTCCACCGCCTTTTATATCGGATACATCAACACCTAAAAATTCTTTTATTTTTTTGGCATAGTGGCGAAGCCCTGCATCAAGAAGCCTGACCATTTCTTCGTCCGCCCCTTTTTGCGGGGCAAAAACATAGGCGGCGCCGTTTTCACCGTATAAGGGATTTTCCACATCGCACATGCATTCTATTTCGGCTTTTATAAGGTTGGATACATCAATGCTTTCTATATCTAAAAGCGTTCCGCCCGTTGGAATGAATTCTTTGCCCTCTTTATTGAAAAATTTCGCTCCGCATGCCGCGGCTATTCCCGCGCCGCCGTCGTTAGTCGAACTTCCGCCCAGAGCAAAGAGAATTTTCCTGTTTTCATTAGCGACGATACTCAGTATCTCGCCAAGGCCGAATGTCGAGGTTTTTAGGGGGTTTAACTCTTTTAACTTATAAAGACCGGCTACTTCCGCAGTTTCTATTACCGCCTCTCCGCTGCCCAAAAGGGCATATCGGGCTTTTGTTTTATTAAAATAGGCGTCATTTACTATAGCTGATTTTATTACGCAGTCACAAGCCGAGCTTATGCAGTCTATCGTGCCCTCACCCCCGTCCGCCACGGGAAACGCTTTAACCTCGGCAAAGGGATATACGCTTAAGATAGCATCGGATATGATGCGAGCCACGGTAACTGCGCTCATAGTGCCTTTAAAGCTGTCGGGACACACTATAATTAGCGGCTTTTCTTTTTTAAAAATATTTTTTAAAACATTTTCCATATGAAAATTATACAATAAATCAATTGCATTGTAAATAATGCCCATATTGACAACAGGCGAAAAACAACTTAAAATTTTAAAAAGGGGGTTTATATGTGCGATACATTTTGGAAAAAAACCGAAAACGGCGCGTTTTTTGCAAAGAACAGTGACCGTAGCTGCAACGAGCCTAATCTTACCGTTTTCATAAAAGGCGGAAAGCGGGAGGAGAAAACCGTTCGCTGCACTTATATTGAAATACCACAAGTCGATTATGTCAACTCGGTTCTGCTTGTAAAACCAAGCTGGATTTGGGGAGCGGAAATGGGCATAAACGACAAGGGCGTAGCTATAGGCAACGAAGCTGTGTTTACTAAAAGCAAAGGCAAAAAAGAGCCGCGGCTTATCGGTATGGACATGCTCCGTCTTGCCCTTGAGAGGGGAAACAGCGCTGAAGAAGCAAAAGATATAATAATCGAACTTCTTCAAACTTACGGACAAGGCGGCAACTGCGGCTTTGACAAGGGATTTTACTACGACAACGGCTTTTTGGTTACCGACGGAAACAACGCCTACGCAATAGAAACCGCGGGCAAAAAGTATGTGGTAAAGAAACTAGAGGGCTACGGCAACATTTCAAACCGTCTGTCGATAGACGAAAACTTTGTAAGAGAAAACACAGAGCCTGTATTCACATTCTTTTCGGGCTCCAAATGCAGACTTAACGAGGGCGGCGAAATGATGAAAAATGCCCAAACTTTATCCGATGTTTTCAATGTATTGAGAGGACATCATGAAAAGGATGTAAAAAAGCTCTATAAAAAAGGCAGCGTGAAGAGCGTTTGCATGCATCAGAGCGCGCTAGGAAGCCACACCACGGGAAGCATGGTGGTTCATTACGGCGAAAAAATCACGATATGGATAACGGGAGCGTCATCCCCCTGCTTATCCGTGTTTAAGCCCGTTCCTTTCGGAGAAGAGATTGCGCCCGTTTTTTTTAAAGCAGAAGACAGCGTTAAATACTGGCTTAAGAGGGAATATCTTTTAAGGGCAATCTTTTCAGGATATGTTGATGAAAAATCATATAAGGAAAAAGCTCGCGCCACGCAAAAAGAAATAATCGAGGGCTTTAGCGGCGTAAATTCCTTAGGCGAAGGGATATTTGCAAGCGGCGAGCAATATTACGCATACTGCGCCGGCTCATCTGATAAAGAAGAAAGTTTTATAAGGGAATACGATAAAATAATAGAAGATATGAAATCGGGCAAGCTTACATATAGACACATCTTTAAAAAATACAGCAAAACTTTGGGCAAAGACTTAAAACTGTTTCCGCTGTAAAGTAAAAACAAAAAAGCTTGACACGGTCAAGCTTTTTAATTTATGCAAAATCTTATAAAAGCAAAATATACCGCCATAGCGTCTCTCTTATTTAAACAGCATAAAAGCAAATTTGCCACCGCCATAGCGTCTCTCTATTGATTATGCTAAATAGCTAAAAGCAAAAACACCAGGGATTTTATTTATCTAAAAAAATATGCGGCTTAAGCCGCATATTTTTAAATTCACGACCACTCCCAAACGCTGCCCGCCTGACGCATATAGTATCCGCAAAGGCCCGCTACTTCGGTTTCGGTCATGCCCTTCCAGCCGCCGTTTTGGATGTGTTTGTAGAACTGCTCATGGCCGTAGTTTACAATCTTACCGCTGTATCCATAATATGATATGAACCGCTAAGATATAATATATAATATAAAAAAACACGCCTTACGGCGTGTCTTTTTTTGTTGTTTTATTACTTCATTTCGGCATCCGCGCCGGCATCCTTGAGCTTCTTTACGAGCTCTTCAGCAGCCTGCTTGGGCATTGCTTCCTTAACGGTCTTGGGAGCTCCGTCAACAAGAGCCTTAGCTTCGACAAGTCCGAGGCCGGTGGCGTCTTTGACAACCTTGATGACCTGAACCTTGTTGGCGCCTGCGGACTTGAGCACGACGTCAAACTCGGTCTTTTCCTCCTCAGCGGGAGCCGCGGCGGCGCCAGCGGGCATAGCGGCAACCGCAACGGGAGCGGCGGCGCTTACGCCAAATTCTTCTTCAATAGCTTTAACGAGCTCAGAAAGCTCAAGAACTGTCATAGATTTGATTTCTTCGATAAACTTTTTGATATCCATAATTTATATAGCCCTCCGATTATTTTTATAGTGTAAATCAGTTTTGTTTTTGTTCCGCAATCTTGTTGAGGCAGACCGCAAGGCCGGTAATAAGCCCGTTCAAAGCGTATACCAAGCCCGAGAGCAGTTGCGTGCGCGACGGCAGAGCCGCATAGCGCTCGATTGTCTTAACATCCACGAATTTTCCGTCGGCAAGGCCGCATTTGGCCTTGAGTGCGGGATATTTCTTAGCGCAGTCCGTTACGAGTTTCGCGGGAGCGACAACGTCGTCCTTTGAAAAAGCCACCGCGGTGGTTCCGTTTAAGAATGAGTCAAACTCACTGTAATTAAGTTCGTTGAACGCGCGCTTTAAGAGCGTGTTCTTCAAAACAGCGTATTCGAGACCCGCGTTTCTCATCTCTTTGCGCATAGCCGTGTCATCGGCAACGTTTATTCCCTTGTAATCGACAAGGACAAGCGCTTGAGATGCGGAGATTTTGGCCTTTATCTCTTCGACTATTTGTTTTTTCTCTTGTATCTTCTCCGCTGATGCCATATTTACCTCCTATATTAATTAAAAAGCGCCGCTCCGCCAAATAGACAAAGCGACGCTAACTTGCGTTTGATTGTCCTCGGCAAGCATAATTTAAGCCTTTCGGCGCTTGCTGTCTTCGGCGTTAAGTTGTATTGATTATACTATCTTTTTGAACCGAAGTCAAACGTTCAGTTCATTTTGTAGTTTACTTTTACGCTGGGGCCCATCGTTGAGGTGACGTAAACCGACCTGAGGTATTGTCCCTTTGCCGCGGCGGGCTTTGCTTTGACCAGCGCTTCCATGATGGTGTTGAAGTTTTCAAGAAGCTTTTCCGCTCCAAAGGACTTCTTTCCGATGGGAACGTGGACAATGCTCTGCTTATCTACGCGGTATTCGACCTTACCTGCTTTGATTTCGGCAATCGCTCTTGCGATGTCCATTGTGACGGTGCCTGACTTGGGGTTTGGCATCAAGCCTTTCGGACCCAGGATTTTACCGAGGCGTCCCACAAGACCCATCATGTCGGGAGTGGTTACGACCACATCGTAGTCAAACCAGCTTTCGGCTTGAATCTTTTGAACCATTTCC
>JAAZIO010000014.1 GCA_012800805.1 Clostridiales bacterium
AATTATGCTAAAATAATGCTAAATTTTTGACAAATTTCGCAAAAAAAATTAGATGAATAAGCAAAATTTTATAAAATAAGTAAAATTTCGTCAAAATTTGCAAAAATAGCACGCAATTAAATAAAAAAGCATAATGCCAAAAACAAAAAAGGGCTTTCGCCCGATTTTTATTTTATGAATTCGACATATTCCTTAAATTTTTCAAGCACGCTCTCAAGCTCGGGATGATTCCCCTCCGCCATAACCCTTAAAACGGGCTCGGTTCCGCTCTTTCTCACCAAAAATCTGCACGATTTTCCAAGATACTTTGAAATTTCATCTATTCTGTGCTTAATTTTCTCAAGGGTTTGTTCCATGCCCGGTATAGGTATATCCAGTTCAAAGCGGGGATACGGGACAAACTCCTCTTCAAAACCCGCTTTTTTCGCCTTAAGATACATAAGCGCCGCAAGTATTCCGTCGCCCGAGGGCATAAAGTCTCTTAAAAGGAAATGCCCCGAGCGCTCTCCGCCAAGCGACAGCCCGCGGCTTTTCATTTCGTCAAGCACATATTTGTCGCCGACGGGGGTGCGGTGGGCTTTTATGCCGTAAAGGAGCAGTTCCTCGTCAAGTTTTTTTGAGGACAGCTCGGTTATCGCAATCGCCCTGTTTTTGAGTAATCCTTTTGAGTTTAAATATTTAGACAGCGTAAGCAAAATGGCGTCGCCGCAAAAAGGCTTGTCTTTATAGGCGCAAAGCATTCTGTCGCCGTCTCCGTCAAAAGCAAAGCCTATGCTTCCTGCGGGGACGAGTTTTGCAAAGCTTTTTATGTTGGTGGAGCCGCAGCCGACATTTATAAGTCGCGGGTTTTTGTCGGTATTTAACGCAGTGACATTCGCGCCGAGGGAGGACAGCACCAGGTCGGCAATTCCCGCGGTTGCCCCATGGCAGCAGTCCAGCGTCACATTCTCGCCGTCGAAGCGCTCGCCGCAGACGCTCTTTAGATGCGATATGTAGCGCTCCCTTCCGTCCTTTACCACTTTTGCCGTTCCGCAATAGGAGCCCTCCTTTGTGACAAACAGCAGCGAATCCAGGCGTTTCTCGTCTTTTGGGGAAAGTTTTTCTCCGTTTTTGCCGAAAACTTTCAGCCCGTTGTATTCGGGAGGATTGTGGGAGGCCGTAATCATAACGGCGTAATCCGTCTGTTCCTGCTGCGCTATCAGCGCAAGCGCGGGGGTGGGAAGCTCGCCCAGCAACAGCACGTGCGCGTCGTATTTTATCAGCTCGGACACAAACATTTTTTCTATGGCAAATGAGCTCTCGCGATTGTCTCTGGCTACTGCCACCAAAACATTTTTCCTGTCGCCTATCGCTCTTCCAAGCCTTTGCGGAAGCCTTTCGGACATTAAAAACTCAGCTTTCCCTCTTATGCCGTCCGTGCCGAAATATCTCATCCCGCCCTCCGAATTTTGGGATAAAAAAAGGGATGCGCCGCCGCATCCCGAAAGTTTGAGCGCCGCTTAAGATAGGTATTTGATTGCCGATTCCGCGGCGACGGCGCCGTCGGAGCATGCCGTAACGACCTGCCTTAAAGACTTGCTCCTGATGTCGCCCGCGGCAAAAATTCCTTCTATTGAAGTTGACATATCTTCTTTTGTTATGATATAGCCGTATTCGTCCTTTTCCAAAAATCCGACGTTTTCGGTGTTCGGTATCTGGCCTATCGCTACAAACAGCCCGTCGACGGTAAGATTTTTTTCCTCACCGCTCTTTACGTTTTTGATTTTCAGCGCCTCAACCTTTCCTCCCCCCGCGACTTCCTCGATGACGCTGTCCCAAAGGATTTCAATGCCCGACGCTTTGACGCTGTCGGCAAGCGCGGCGGTGGCTCTAAGCTTGTCTCTGCGATGTATCAGATAAACCTTGCCCGCAATCTTGCTTAGATACAGCGCGTCTTCGGCCGCCGTGTTTCCTCCTCCCGCAACCGCGACGGTTTTTCCTTTGAAAAAGCCGCCGTCGCAGGTCGCGCAATAAGACACGCCCGCGCCGATGAACTTCTCTTCTCCGGGAACGCCCAGGTTTCTCGGGCTGGCTCCCATACATAATATGACGCAGGGCGCCTCAAGTTCACCACCTGCGGCCGTTTTTATCTTTTTGATTTTTCCGTTTGGCTCGATGTTTGTCATTTGATCATATATGATTTCTGCGCCGAACCTTTGAGCCTGTTCCATCATCTTAAGCGCAAGGTCAAAGCCCGAAATGGGCTCTACGGCGGGATAATTTTCAACTTCTGCCGTGAGCGCTATTTGCCCGCCAACCGCTTTTCCCTCCAAAACGGCTGTCTTAAGTCCTCCGCGCGCCGCGTATATTGCCGCGGTCAGCCCCGCGGGACCCGCCCCCACGATAATTAAGTCGTATTTCATTTATATCCTCCATTTTTTGGGTTATTGTCATTTTAGTCATTATATAATTACCATAGCTATCCGTCAAATTCAAAGACTAAAAAGCTAAAAAATGACAAATCTTTTTACAGCAAATTTTATAAAAAATATAAAGGAATTTGTTATTTTTTGCAAAAACGCCTTATTTATGCCCCGAAAACTCAAAAATTACCAAAATTTCTTAAAAAACCGTCAAAATCGTGTTGATTTAGTCAACGCTTGATGCTACTATTTATATAAATATAATACGGTAGAATGCGCAAGTAGACCTTTGCGCTTTATGCTATTTAAAAAATAATATCTCGTCGTTATATACTATAGACGAGAGGGAGTTTATGGGAAAATCAAAATTCAAAAACATTAGGCTGTTGATAGCTCTTGCGCTGACGGTAGTCTGCGCGCTCGGCCTTTTCGCCGCGTGCAACGGCTCCTTAAGCCCCGAGCCTACCCTTCCGGGAGCGAACCTGCCCCTGCCGGGCATTGACATCGTGGTTCCTTTCCCGGATGACAGCGTTTCCACAGGAGATACCCGCACCTCGCATTCCGGACTTTATAAAGACGCCGACACGCTGTTCAACTGCGACAAGAACATCACCTTTGAGGTAGAAAGCCTTGACATTCTGACAACCAGCAACATTTATGAATACGTCAGGGTAACCGACAAGAACGGAGAGGATGTTCCGCTCGCTGTAGAAGGATATTCTGCGGTGTTTACTCTCTATAAGAGAGAAGGAAGCTACACCCCCGGTGAAACCTATAAGATTTACATAGTCGACGGCAAAGAGGAAAACGTTTCCTTTGTCGGCTATGACATGGTCAAGGAAATCACCTTCTCCATCTACA
>JAAZIO010000122.1 GCA_012800805.1 Clostridiales bacterium
AAAAGTAAAGTATTCCACAATAGATGAATACTGCCTTGCCGTCCTTCCCAAAGCGTTTATCAAAAAAGAGGAGGAAAAGGCGATTGAGGCCATCTCCTCTACCGCTATCGTCGGTAAAGTATCAAAGGGCATAGGCAAGAACTGGGATTTAAAAACAACCGTTTTCGTTGCGGGTCTTTGCGGCTCGGGCATAGGCGGTATAATAGTAGCTGCGATAAGCGCGATAATCAACGCTCTACTTTAATACATAAAACCGCCTCTTGGCGGTAAAGCACGGTAATTATGGCGGTCGAAAAACAAAACGTATTGTCCAAAAAAGAAAAAGCGGTAATGCGCTACATATTCACGGAGGCGACAAAAAGCAAGGGCGTTTGTCTTCTCCGTCCCATAGATATTATGCAAAACCTCCCTTATGAGCTTGACTACGAGGAAAACGAGGTTGAATCCATTTTGAAAGCGCTTGAGCTTGACGACTATTTTGACATCACCGAAACCGACAAGAAAGGCGAGTTTTTCTATTGCATAACGCTTCAAAAAAGGGGTCTGGCATTTGCCAGAGACGAGGCCACATTCAAAAGGAAACTCCGCTCAAAAATCGCAATCGGTTTGCTGTCGGGCCTATTAACCGCTCTTGCGGGATGGCTGCTTAAATATATTTTGTCATCTATAGCATACTGATAGCTTTTGATTTTCAAATATTAGGTTAAAATATAAATGATACAAATCCGAAGCTGTTTCGGATTTTTGTTTGTTTAAAGGTGCAAATTGGAAAGGCGGTTTAAGTTAAAATCAAATTTTGAGCCCCGAGGCGACCAGCCGAAAGCAATCGCGGACCTTGTGGAGGGGCTTAACAACGGTTTTAGAACACAGGTTCTTTTGGGCGTGACCGGAAGCGGCAAAACATTTACCATGGCAAAGGTGATAGAGGAGGTCAACCGTCCCGCTCTGGTAATTGCGCACAACAAGACGCTTGCCGCCCAGCTATGCAATGAGTTCAGGGAGTTTTTCCCCGAAAACAGGGTTGAGTATTTCGTATCGTATTACGATTATTACCAGCCTGAGGCTTATATACCGAGAACAGATACTTATATCGAAAAAGACCTTCAGATAAACGATGAGATAGATAAACTCCGCCACTCGGCAACAAGCTCGCTCTTTGAAAGGCGTGATGTGATTGTGGTTGCGAGCGTATCTTGCATATACGGTCTGGGCGCGCCCAAGGATTACTACTCTATGTCCATATCCTTAAGGGAGGGCGAAACTTTTGACCGTGACGAGCTTATGAGAAAGCTTGTCGACATCCAGTACAAAAGAAGCGACATGGAGTTTGTCCGCTCGACTTTCAGGGTTAGAGGGGATACGGTGGATATATTCCCCGCGTCAAACTCGGAGGTTGCAATCAGGGTTGAGTTTTTCGGCGATGAAATCGAGCGAATCTGCGAAATAGATGCGCTAACTGCAAAAACGCTTAACGAACTTAAGCATGCAGTTATTTTCCCTGCGACCCACTACACATACTCGGGCAGCAAGGAAGAGATAATAGCTAAGATAAGAAAGGATAAGGACGAGCGGGTAAAATACTTTAAGGAAAACAACAAGCTTCTTGAGGCACAGCGCCTTGACGAGAGGGTGAACTACGACCTTGAGATGATATCGGAAATCGGATATTGCTCGGGAATCGAAAACTACTCAAGGTATTTTGACGGAAGAAAGCCAGGTGAGCCGCCGTATACATTGATGGACTTCTTCCCGGACGATTATATTTTGTTTATCGACGAAAGCCACATGACGATACCCCAAATAAGGGCTATGTATAACGGCGACAAGGCGAGGAAACAAAACCTTGTGGATTTCGGCTTTCGCCTTCCCGCGGCGTTCGACAACCGTCCGCTTAAGTTTGAGGAGTTTAAC
>JAAZIO010000123.1 GCA_012800805.1 Clostridiales bacterium
AACTTAGCTTGAACAATTAAAAAAACAGTTTTTGATGAATGAGAGTAATTACATAAAATGAAAAAGCTGCCCTAAGGACAGCTTTTTCATTTGTAGCAAACGATTTATTTGATTAAGCCTCTGTCGGTCTTTTTGACCTGTTTGAAGACTTCTTCAAACCTGTTCAGGGCGTCGCCGATAACTTCAGGCGTATCTGCGAGCGATGTATAAAGTCTGCTGCCCGCAAGGGTTACGATGCCGTTTGCCATGTAGGCCGCGCCCATCTTTTCCATGGAGTCTTTTCTTTCATATATCATCTTTTTATGTTTGAGCAAGCCTAGTGCGGACTTTAAGAATGACATGGATGAGAAGTCGAAGCTCATTGCGCCCGTGCACTCAAGGTGGACGATAGAGCCTTGGTTATAAGCAACATACGGCAGCCCGTATTTATCGATAAGCTCTTTCAGTCCGTCGCAAAGCATGTCGCCCATCTTTCCCGCTATTTCGCAAGCGTTTGTTCTTTCTATTTCTTTTATAGCAGTATAGCCCGCAAGGCACGAGAGGGGATTTGCCGCAAGCGTTCCGCCTACATATGCCCTGTGCTTGCCCGTCGCAAGGCCTGCCGCCATAAGCTGGGCGTATTCTTTCTTTCCGCCTACGCCGCCCGCCGCGGGATAACCGCCTGCAATGATTTTACCGAATATGGTAAGGTCGGGCGATACGTTGAAGTATCCCTGCGCGCCGCCAAGACCAACGCGGAATCCCGTAACAACCTCGTCAAAGATAAGGAGCGAACCGTATTTATCGCAAAGCTTTCTGACTTCCTGGTTATATTCCTTTGAAATGGGCCTTGTTCCGCTCTCGGGTCCTACGGGTTCAAGTATGACCGCGGCAGTTCCGCCCTTAGCCCTGTTTTTCTTGAGCATCTTCTCAAGCATGTCAAGGTCGTTGGGACGAACTTCGTGCGTATATTTAAAGCTTGCCGAAGGTATGCCATGGGACTCAAGCAGGTATCTGCTTCCGGGGATTTTGAGGCCGTAAACCATCTGGTCAGACCAGCCGTGGTAGGCTCCGCCGATTTTAATGATATGCTTTTTGCCTGTGGCGATTCTTGCTATTCTAAGCGACGCCATCACCGCCTCTGTTCCTGAGCCGAGCATTCTGAACATCTCTACATTGGGCATATGGCGGTTGATTTCCTTTGCAATCATAAGCTCCGCCTCGTGCAAAAGTCCCGTGACGGGGCCGCACTCGTTAAGAAGCTCTATGACCTTTTCCCTTATTGCGGGATAGTTGCTGCCGAGAATCGTCGGGCCACCCGCCTGCAAAAAGTCTATGTATTTATTTCCGTCCTTATCGTAAAGATAAGCGCCTTCCGCCTTTACCATGCAAAGAGGGAACGGCTTGTTGAACGCAAGGTTATGCTGAACTCCGCCCGGTATGTAGTTCTTTGCCTCCTCAAAAATCTGTTTGGATGAGCGGCATTTTTCGTTAAAGTATTTCATTACAACATTGTTGTAATAGTCTTCGTTTACTTCCCATATCGGCTGGCTTGTAAGGTTTTTGAGCCTGGCGTTGATATCGGCGGGATCTTCCCATCTGCTTATTCCGTAACCCATTTTTATACCTCCTGTGGCATTATTTATTTTTTTGTTTTGAGTATTTCATTTTATAAACCAAATTCATCAGCGCACAATCGATTAAACTAAGTCTTGCCCTCTTTTTTAACGCCGCCGTGTGTATTGCGCTGACAGCTGCTTTATCAACAAGAAGCTTCATTGCGGCCGTGTCGTCTTCCGCGTCGGCTTTAACTATCGCACCAACACCTGGGACAAGAACGGCGCCGTATTTTTCAAGTTTTTTCACGGCTTTGTCCTTAGTAACGACGGGAATTTTTCTTCCTATCATCTGCGCCATATCGTCAAGCTGGGCGTAAATCTTCTTTTTTGCGTTGGCCAAAGAAACAACCGCCGCGGTGTTTGCAAGGGCGCAGTATTTATATTTTGCCTTTGCTTCGCTAAGCAGCCTGTCGGAAAGGTTGATGTCGGCTTCTTCATCAAAGTTGCCTTTGATGTTCCTTTTGCAGATTTCCTCAAGCAGCTTTGCTTTTTCCATGGCATCTTCAAACGAGGAAGCGCATATCAACGCGCCGTGTTTTTCCATAAGCACCACTTTGGCGCCGCCGGATAGCGCTTTTGCCACATTTTTTGTAAGCTTTTTTGTTCCAGGGAGGCCATAGCCCGATACGGCGATACCGCCCAGCGCCTCTTTTTCCTCTTGCGTAATGTCCAGGGTTGTAAAGCCCGCAAGGCTTATAGCCGAGGCGTAGTTTTGGTGTGTATGCACCACAAAATTGACATCGGGGTATATCTTATAGGCCGCAATGTGAACCTTTCTTTCGCCTGAAGGCTTTCTTGCGCCCTGCCACTCACCTGTTTCTATGTTAAGCGGCACTATGTCCTCTTCTTTTGTAAGCGTGTAGTCCAGCCCGCTTGGAGTAATCAAAATGTTTTTCTCGTCAAGCCTTACGCTGATATTGCCCCATGTTCTTGCAACAAGGCCTGTTTCAAGCAGCTT
>JAAZIO010000124.1 GCA_012800805.1 Clostridiales bacterium
AAAAAATTTAAAGTCTAAAAACGATATTAAAAGAAAAAATCGTTATTTAAAAAACTTTTAGTTAAATTTATTAAGTTTGTTATTTTATTAACATAGCATTAAATTTATAAAAAATTTGTTTATATGAAGCTAATAAACTAAGTAACAAAACTTAAAGATGAAAAGCCCATAAATTAAGTAACAAAAAATTAAAGATGAAAAGCTGAATAAGTTACTCGTCAAGAGCCATAAAATCTACTGATGGCGTTTAGTGAAATTAAATATGAAAAAAATTAAATCGGTAAATAGTGATTAAAGTTTATAAAAAAACGCAAAGCCTAAGCTTTGCGTTTTTGTTTTTTGTTTGTATTTTTATAATATCGTCCTCGGGTCAACCGGAATTCCGCCGTTAAGGCGCGATTTTTCCGCCGCCATAACAATTTGGTGGGAAGCGATTGTGTCGCTTATAAAAGTGACGTCGCTTAAGACTTTATCGTCAAGTTCGCCGTTTATCAGTTTGCAAAAAGCGATAACCGTTCTTATGTCCGCCTCAACATGACCTGGGAGAGCGCCGAGCCTGCTCAGCGTTTTTTTCTTACCGCCGAATATGTTAAGCTTTAGCTTTTTGTCGTAGCCTATAAGCTCTCCTTTTGTGCCCGTTATATGGCTTTCTCTCATCATCTTGTCTGAAAAGGCGTTTAAGGTATGCGTTGCGGTAAGCCCGTTTTCAAACTGCATAGCTATAACCTGATGGTCGCAAACATTGTTGTCGCACTTATAAACGCACCTGCCATAGTCGCCCTCATAAATTGCTTTTTTAACAAGTTTTTTTCCCGCCCCGCGCTTTCCCGTAAGGGTGCGTGTCATGTATTTTATAAATTTCGCTTTCCAGAATGGATCTTTTATATAGAGGTTGACCGCGTTGTACGGACAATTTTTAACCTTGCAATCAACGCACCTATCCGCCGCGCCCTCAGGGGCGTTTTCGCTTGTGAACGCCGAAAGCGAGCCGTAAGAGGAAACCGAAACGCACTCCGAGTCCGCAAACCATTGAATCAGGTCAAGGTCATGGCAGCACTTGGCAAGCAGGGAGGGAGTTGAAGTTTCGCTTGAGCGCCAGTTGCCTCTTACATAGCTGTGCGCAAAGTGGAAGTAACCCACATTTTCAGTATGATTTATCATGAGCGGTTTGCCGATAAGCCCGTCCCTTATGGCTTGTTTAATCTTTCTGTAATAATTGGAGTAGCGAAGCACATGGCAAACGACAAGCTTTACTTTGTGCTTTTCGGCAAGGTCTCTTAGCTCGATGCACTCAGAAATGCTGTCTGACACAGGTTTTTCCATTAATATGTCATAGCCAAGCTCAATGGCCCTTTTTCCTATTTCATAATGTGAACGATCCTGCGTGCAGATAAAAACGGCGTCGGAAATCTTTCCGCGCGCAAAAAACTCATCCGTTGAGTAAAAGCAGTTTTCTTTTCGTATTTTATAAATCGGCGCAAAATCTTCAATTGCCTGCGGCGATATGTCGCAAATGGCGTTTATTTTCACAAGGCGCGAGCAAAGAGTTTTCGCAATCCGCATATATTCCGTTCCGCGGTTGCCAAGCCCGATTATCGATAACGTTTTCATAATTTCCCCTCTTCGTTTTTTTTTATGATA
>JAAZIO010000125.1 GCA_012800805.1 Clostridiales bacterium
TAAAAGCAAAACATAAAGCTTTCAATATAGTTGGAATCATTCTTCAAATAGCATCGCTGGGGCTTTTAATAGCGGGTATTTTTGTAACGCTCTATCTTATGATTGGCTTTGCGTTAATGTTTATGCTTGGTGTTTTGCTGGTTCAATACTATTACACCTTAACCGTTGAATATAACTACCACATGAGTGAAAACAGCATAGTTTTTTCTAAAAAAGATGTTAGGCTTCGCTCAAAAACCTTGCTTACTTTGCCGTTTGATAAAATATTAGCTTTTGAAAGGTTTGGCGACGCTGTTGACACAGGCGATTATGTTTTTTTAGATAATCCGTCCCGCTCTGACGCATATATTTTGGTATTTGTAACAAAGCCTCAATCAAGAGTTATTTTTGCCCCGGACACCTATCTTAAAGCTTTGATATGCGATAGGCTCGGGCTTGAAATGGAGGCGGAAGAATGATTTACTTTGACAACGCCGCAACAACCAAAATGTATCCTGAGTGCGTATACGAAATGCAAAAGTGGGCGGAGTATGATTATTTCAACCCTTCCGCGCTCTATAAGCCGTCCGTGGAGGTAAAAAAGGCGATAGACGGCGCCAGAAAAACGCTACTTAAATATTTAAAAGGCTCAACATCGGGCAGGCTTATTTTTACATCAAGCGGGACAGAGGCGGACAATCTGGCTCTTTTCGGTTCAAAAAAATGGAACGGCGCAGGCATAGTCGTTGGTGACGGCGAACATGACGCTGTAAGAGCGGCGGCGCTTGAGCTTAAATCAAAAGGATACAATGTTAAATTTTCGCCAATAAACCGCGACGGCTCCGTTAATATGGAAAAACTTGAGCAGCTTCTTGATGAGAATGTCGCTTTTGTGTCGATTATGCATGTATCAAACGAGACGGGCGCGGTAAACGACATTGCCTCAATATCAAAGCTTGTAAGAAAGAAAAGCCCGAGAGCTTTATTCCACTCCGACGGCGTTCAGGCGTTTGGGAAAGTTAGTGTAAATCTTGCGGCGTGGGATGTGGACTTATATTCAATCAGCGCGCATAAGCTTCACGGGCCGAAAGGGATAGGGGCGCTGTATTTAAAAAACGGCGTCAATTTAAAGCCCTTGATTTTTGGCGGGGGGCAGGAGGATGGTTTAAGGTCATCAACCGAAAACACGCCTGCGATTATGGCTTTTGAGATTGCGGCAGACAAATATTTTGAAAATATTGAGGACAATAACAACAAAAAGCGTGTCATTTTTGAAAGGCTTTCAAATCTTATACTTAGATACGCGCCCGACACTGTTATCATATCTCCCGAAAACGGCGCGCCGCATATTTTAACCGTTGCTTTTAAAGATGTAAGGGGAGAAACACTGCTCCATGCGCTTGAGGAATATCAAATTTATGTCGGCATAGGTTCGGCCTGTTCATCAAAAAGAGAGAGCAGGTTCAAGCAGCTTTTAGGCCTTGATGAGTCGCATAAAGAAGGCATAGTAAGATTTAGTTTTTCCGAATTCAACGAAATTTCCGATGCCGACACGGCTGAAAAAATAAAAGAATGCTTTGAAAAGCTGTCAAAATATAAAAGAAGATAGTTAGTTTAAAAATAGGGTTGCAAACATAAAACCTAAAACAACTAAAGAATTATCTATAATAAAATCAAAATAAA
>JAAZIO010000126.1 GCA_012800805.1 Clostridiales bacterium
AATATGTATCGCTTTTATACCTTTACATTATACGAAATTGTAACACATATAAAGCCTTTATGCAATCGATTGTGTAAATTATAGCGCGGAATTTTAATGGCTAAACAGCGTCCGATTTTTACCCATATCTTCATTTTTTATCAAAAAAAACGCTAATTTAATCTTTGTAACGGCCGCAAATTAATGTATAATAAACCTATGGCAAACGACTTGTTCACTCTAAAGACCCTATCCGACGAACTTTGCGACGCCCTGGCAGGCGGAAAGGTTGAAAAAATACAGCAACCCGACGGCGACGAGGTCAGAATAACCATAAGAAACAAGGGGAAAAGTCAAACCCTTGTATTGTCGTGCAATCCCGCCCTGCCAAGAGCGCATATAACAGCGGAAAAAAAGCCGAATCCTTACACCGCCCTTCCGCTTTGCATGCTGCTTAGAAAGCACATCGCCGTGGGAGCTCTTGAGAGCGTCGACATAGTTAATAACGACAGAGTGTTAAGGTTTACTTTTTTAACCAAATCCGATCTTAAGGATATATCCAGAAAATATATTTTCGTTGAGCTGATGGGCCGCTACTCAAACATCATCTTTTGCGACGAAGACTTCACGATAATCGACGCGGTCAAAAAAACATCGCTGGATACCGCCTCCCCACACCCCATTTTACGCGGCATCAAATATGAATTTTTAAAGCTTGACAAAACTGGCATTTTCTCGCCTAAGGCCGCTGAAATAATTAAAAACGCAGGTTCCGATTTATCATTTTCGGAGTATATCAGCTCAAGCTTCAGCGGCTTTTCAAAGCAGACACTCTCTTTAATGTTTTTATTGGCAAACGCGGACGGCGCTCTGCCTCCCGAAAAAGAAAGCATAGATAAAGTTCTTACCGCCATTGAAAAAATGAAAAACGCATACAAAAGCGATATTTATAAGCCTTGCGTTGTGGGCGGCGAAGTTTTCGTATACCCCCCAAAAAACGCCGAGAACATAATATATTTTGACACCCTATCTAAAGCCTTTGACTATGCGTACGGAAAGAGGGATTTGAGTATCAGGGTAGACTCAAAAACCAAAGAGCTTAAAAAAGCGGCAAAGAGAATGGAAGAGAGAATTCTCCGCTACACCCGCTTAAACGAAGAAAAAATCAAAGAGTGCGAAGAAATGGATAAAATGCGTCTTTTTGGAGACCTTATCCTATCCAACTGTTACAGAATAAAAAAAGGCGACACTTTATTAAAAGCTCTTGATTACGAAAGCGGAGAGGAAGTTGAAATTCCTCTTGACGAGGCCAAAACACCCGCCCAAAACAGCGAAGTTTACTATTCCAAATACCAAAAATTAAAAAGAACAAAAGAGTTCTTGGTAAAGAAAACCGAAGACGATTATCTTTTGTTAAATTACGTGCGCTCTATCATCAGCTCGCTGAACGCTTTAAAAATCGACGACGGAATTGAAGATATCGAGCGTGAACTTATTAAAATCGGCGCAATTCATCCCAAAAACATAAAAAACAAGAGAATGGATAAACCCCAGCCTCCCAGGCAGTATTTGATTGAAGGCTTTAAGGTTTTAAAAGGCAGAAACAACATTCAAAACGATGAAATCACATTCAAAACAGCATCAGCGGGTGACCTTTGGCTTCATGTTAAAAACGCCCCGTCATCCCATGTAATTATTTTAACCGAAGGA
>JAAZIO010000127.1 GCA_012800805.1 Clostridiales bacterium
CTCTATCTTATCAAATTGAAAATATTGGCGCGCATGCTCTCCGGCATATCGCCTTTAACAGAGTATGAAAGCGTTTTCGAGCCCACTTTTTTAATTCCTCTTGCGGTCATGCAGGTGTGCTCAGCCTCGCATATTACCATTACTCCTATGGGTTTAAGATATCTGTAAACGGCTGAGCAAATCTCTTCCGTCATGCGCTCTTGAAGCTGAAGCCTTCTTGCGTAAACTTCAACCACTCTAGCAAGCTTGCTTAGGCCCACAACCTTTCCGTTGGGGATATAGGCTATCGCGATTTTCCCAAAAAAAGGCATGAGGTGGTGTTCGCAAAGGGATGAAAAAGCAATATCTTTTTCTATGACAAGCTCACCAGTGGGAGCGTTGAATGTCTTTAAAAGATGTTCTTTTGCGCTCTCCTCTCTTCCCGACAAGAGTTCCTCATACATTTTTGCAACTCTTACGGGTGTATCTTTAAGCCCCTCGCGCTCGGTATCCTCACCTAACCCCTCAAGGAGCAATTTAATTGCATCTTCCACTTTCTTTAAATCCATATCAGCCTCTTTATAGCTTTTTTCGCTTCTTTTAGTATGCTGAGCGAGCCCGTTATTATAACGCTGTCAAACCTCGCCGCCGCCTCTTTTATCGCAAGTTTTATATCGCCGCAGTCATTAACGGCGCCGCAATGTTTTTCGGCTTCCATAGCGACTTCTTTTGACGAAAGCCCCCTTTCGGTTGGGGCGGAAACCGCCGCGACAAACGCCGCCTTTTCGGCAAGAAGTCTTATGACCGTCTTATAGTCTTTATCCTTAAACATTCCTATAACAAGAGCCACGCTTTTATCACTAAAATAACTTTCCATCGCGCGCCTTACGCTAAGCGCTCCGCCCTCGTTATGTCCGCCGTCCAAGATAAAGGTTTTGCCTTTTATTTTTATTGGCTCAAGCCTTCCGTGATGGACGGCTTTTTCGATTCCTCTTTCTATCGCCTTTTGACTTATCTTAAGCCCAAGTTCACCGGCTTTAACTAAGGCTTCTATTGCAAGGGAGGCATTTTGAGCCTGATGCGCCCCCAAAAGATTGCTTTTATACTCTTTTCCGCCGTAAATAAATTTAAGCCCGTTTAAGCTGTCTTCCACTACTCTAAAATCCTTTGTGAAAGTTGCCCTTTTTTTAAAGTCATCCTCAAGATATACTTCGTTATCTTTCAGGGTCACAAAGGGAGTGTCTTTTGCGATGGCGAACTTTTCTTTTGCTATCTTTTCTTTAGTATCGCCCAGCAGAGCCGTATGGTCAAGCGATATGGAGCATATAACGCAAAGAAATTTATTTTCAATCGCGTTTGTTGCGTCAAGCCTTCCGCCAAGGCCCGTCTCCAATACTATGGTGTCGCATCCTTTTTTTTCAAACCACAGGAGCGCGACTGCTGTCTCTATCTCAAATGCGGTGGGAGGTCTTACCCCTTTTTGAATCAATCTTTCCCTT
This sequence comes from Clostridiales bacterium, assembly GCA_012800805.1. Taxonomy (GTDB): domain Bacteria; phylum Bacillota; class Clostridia; order Christensenellales; family CAG-917; genus JAAZIO01. Next base: position 1,479 of record JAAZIO010000127.1, read on the forward strand.
GCCTTTAGGACTTTTTTTGCCGCAAGGCAAAATTCTGCTTTTGAAATCACCCTGCCGTTTATTCTAAAACGCTCTCTGTATGAAAACACCCCGGGAGAAGTGTAAAGCCCCGTTTTATATCCCTGTTCTTTCAAGGCGGACGAGATGAACGAACAAACAGAGCCTTTGCCGTTGGTTCCCGCTATATGAAAAATCTTTGCGCCGCCCTTGTATCCCGTCTCCCGCAAAAGGTCGCGCATTGTATCAAGGCCGAAGACGCTTCCGCAGCGCTCTATGTTTGTTATTTCTTCTTTAATCTTTTTGTAGCTCATCTTTTTTTGTTTTTCTTGGGTCTATATGGACAACCGTAACCACGCCCATTTTTTTTAAATCGTCCTCGATATGGTCGGCCAAATCGTGCGAAGCCTGCATATCCATATCTTCGTCAACCTCGACATCAACCGAGGCAAAATGTTTGTTTTGCCCGTAGCTGTGTATCATAAGCTTGTGCAGCCCAAGCACCCCGTCATGAGAGAGTATTTTATCTTCAACTTTTTTTTCAAGCTCGGGGTCCGGCTTGCACCCTATAAGCGGGTCTATTCCCGCCTTAATCACTTTGATGCCCGACGCTATGACAAAGATTGCCACAAGTATGCCGAAGTAGCCGTCAAGGTTGACTCCCGTAAATTTTAACACTATCGCCGCAATCAGAACCGCCGTCGTGGCCAAGACATCCGTAAAGGCGTCCACCCCCGCGGCTTTAAGGGCGGTTGAAGAGATTTTCTTTGCGCAGCAAAAGTAAAGCGAGCCCATCACTATTTTAACGGCTATACCCGTCGCAAGAACCCAAAGAACGATATCGGACGAAAGCGGGGCGCTTTTTGAGATAATTTTTTCAATGGAGGAGCGAATGAGCGAAACTCCCACCGCAAAAATAATGAAAGCTATAACGATGGTCGCAATGTATTCATATCTTTCGTGGCCAAACGGATGCTCTTTGTCCGCGGGCTTGGATGAGAGCTTGAAAAAGACAAGCGACACCAAACTGGACAGGCTGTCGGAGGCGTTGTTGACACCGTCGGCTATGACGCTGACCGCCCCGAATATAAAACCCGCCGCTATTTTCGACGCGGCAAGAAAGATATTCATTATAAGTCCCGCAACGCTTACCGCGGCGCCTTTTTGCGTTCTTTTATTGCTTTCGCTCAAAATAACCTCTTTTTTTTTATTTTATATATTCTATCACAATAAAACCCATTTACAACCATTAAGTTTTGCTAAATTGCAAACCGCTGGTAAAATTTTAATTATTGCGCCAAGCCGCCATTTTATGTTAAAATAACACTATTAATTTCAGAGGAACCGCTATGACAAACAGCATTATCAGCGCGATTAACGTAAACAACCCATGGATGTTCGTGATATACGGCATTGTGGCGGTGTTTATTTTAACGCAATCAATATTTTATCTGGTTAAATCTTTAAGAAGGGCAAAAGCAATAAACATGGACATGAATAAAATCAAAAAAGTTATTTCATCGTCCGCGCTCTTTTCCATTTTGCCCTCTATCGGCATCTTTGTAGGTCTTGTAACGCTTATCGGCGCGCTCGGCATCGCCCTTCCCGCTATAAGGCTTTCAATTATAGGCGCGCTTCAATATGAAACGCAGGTGGCGGACACCGTTGCCAACCTTTTCACAAACAGCAGCGAAGGCATGAAGATTCTTATCGGAAACATCGAGGGCTCGACATTCGTAACAATTGCCGCGGTAATGACGGTGTCTATTATATGGGGCCCTGTGTTTTGTCTGTTCTTTTACAGAAAGTTCCAGCCCAAGATGACGCTTGCCGCTTCCAACAACTCAAAGATGGGCGAGGTCATATACGGCGCCGTATTCGTCGGCATGGTGCTTGCCTACATAACCGTGGCTATCGGTCAGGTTTCGGGAGCTCCAACAAACATAGGAAGCTATTATAACCTCATCTCCGTCACCATTGCGGCGGGAATGATGTTCATATTCGATATTCTCATAACCAAATACAATCAGCGCTGGCTTGAAAACTTCTCTCTTGCCATATCGATGATAGTCGCTATGGGCGTTGTGGCTTTAATCAGCTATTTCTATCCCGAAGCGTCAAACGCCGCCCTTGCGGTAATTTTATAAGGTGTTATTATGAAGTCAAAGAAACAAGGATTTTTAACTTCAACTTCGGTTAACGTGGCAACCGAGCTAATGAATAAAAGGCTGCACATCACGGGTCAGATATGGACGGCATGCGCTCTTATAATGATGGTGATGGTGCCGGTTTTAATGAGCATAATTTATGATTCCCCGCTTGACTGGAAGCTCTTTTTCGGCGGTGTGGGTCTTTTGATATATTACCTTCCCGTGTCGATAGGCGAAGTGTTCACATACTCATATCTTCTCGGCGTAAACGGCACATATCTCGCGTTCGTTACTGGAAACCTCAGCAACCTAAAAGTCCCCTGCGTTATCAACGCCGTAAACATCGTGGGAACAAAAGTAGGCACCGAAGAGCATGAAATAGCTTGCACGATTTCTATAGCGGTTAGCTCAATCGTAAATATGCTTATCATCGGTATCGGCGTTCTTTGCCTGTCTCTATCTGGTCTTGCGGAATTTTTGCAAAGCGACAAAGCCCGGTTTCTAACGCCCGCGTTCGGCTCCGTTGCGTTTGCTCTCTTTGGAGCCCTCGGCGGAAAATACCTTGTAAAGTATCCCAAAATCGCCTTTGTTCCATTTATCATCATGGCCGTGGCATCGGTAGGGCTTAATCTTTTAGGAAAGCCGGGACTTGCCCAGCCAGGTTACTTTTTGTTTGTCGGCGTAATACTTTGCTTTGTGTTCGCGCTCGTCTTTTCAAAAAAGCGGAAAAAAAGAACAAGACGGCAGTTGCTACCGCCGCGGCAGAGCAGGATATCGCCCGAGGATGAAGATAAAGACGCCATTTAGTAAAATCTTTTATTGTGAA
>JAAZIO010000128.1 GCA_012800805.1 Clostridiales bacterium
ACCGCCGTCCAGCGTTCCGTTGTCGCCGTTCTTTTTCAAATAGAAGTAGGCGATTATTATCGGTATATAAGTTAGCGCCGCAACCGCCATGGCAACATAGAACAGCTCGCTTGAAGCCGACATTCCGGGAATGCCGTAATCGTTAACCATGGGGAAGCCAAACTTGTTGATTACGGGGTTTGCTATCGCGGGGCCCAAAACCATGGGAATGCACACATAGAAGAAAAGTCTTACGCCCTCAAGCTGTCCGCGCTGATCTTCGGGATAGAGGTTTTTGCACCATATCATAAGAGACTGATAAACTATCATATATCCGCCGCCAACAAAGAATACGGCAATGGCGATGATAACGGTCGCAGCCATGCCTTGGACAAGGGTGGAGAGCGCCATTATGATAAGTCCCAAAATGTTTGCCGCAACCGCTATGCAAAGCGTGGGAACGAATTTCTTTTTATTGATAAACACACCCGACAGGAAAGTGAAAGGAATGGCAACCACAAGACCTATGCCGAGAAGCAGTCCCGCCGTTCCCTCGTCGTAGCGGCGCGAGTAAATGAAGTAGTTAAGCATGTGCGGGAAATACACGTTAAAGCTTATAAAGAACATGGCAAAGATGAATAAAACGATAAGCAGCAGTTTGTTTTTCTTTAAAAGCTTGAAGTTGAACGCTTGGGCAAACTGATGCCAGAAAGTCTTGCCCGACCTGTTGGGCTTTAGGGTGGGAGCGTCTTTTAGGGTAAACAGGCAATATATGCCGATAAGCATAACGAACACACCCATGATTACAAAGAACCAAAAATAATCAAGGTATTGAATGATAAGACCGCCGCCAAGGCTTCCGAGAATCGTCGCTATAACGGGCTGTATCGATATAACCGCGCCGAGGTTTCCCCTGTTTTCTTCGGTTGTGATGTCCGTCGTCCAGGGGTTGAAGCCTGCGTCGTTACCGAGCGAGCCGAAAAAGCTCATGAGAGCATCGGCCGCAACAACCATCGTTGCAATCGCCGCAAGGTTTCTTACGCGAATAAACTCCGTTGCGCCAAACACTATGGTAAACGCGCCCCAAAGTATATAACCCCATACGATAAACGGCTTTCTTTTCCCCAGCCTGTCGCTTCCTGTGCCCGAAATGAATGTGGACAGCGTGCTTACAATCGCGCTCACCGCAACCATCCATGTTATGATTGTGGGGTTCGGCGCGATTTTAGCGTATACGAAGGTGTTGAACCACTGGTTTTCGATGTTCCAGCAAAGCTGGCCCGCAAGGCCCGCAACCCAGATGATAATCCAGTTTCTTACGCCTATTTTAGGCTTTGCGCTAGTTGCTTCGCTCTTTACTTCCTTTTTGCTCATAAATTCCCCTTTTATAGATTGTTAAAGTAAGAATAATACTCAACCTTGTATTTGCCATTAAACAGGTGTCCGCAAAGCTCGATAAAGTAGTCATCCGTCATGCTTGCGATATAATCCACCACTATATCGTTTAAGTCGCTCATTATGTAACGCTTTTTCTCTCCCGCCATTTTATATATTTTTTCTATGTTTTCTATGTGGTGCTTAAACAGCACTGAACTTTCGTCGCCGTCTTTTGCCTCTTTTGCCATATCAAGCAGTTTATAATAAAGCTCTAAAAACATCGGTTTTATGGTGCTTTCATAAACCTCGTCAAGACCCGGGTTTCTGTATATAAACTTGTTGTTGTCCTGCTTTGCGTCCTTTAAGGCAGCGTAGCACTTTTCGCTTAATTTCAAATAATCGTTTTTGTAGCTGTTTTCAATGAGGTCATGCGTCAAAGATGTAATAATCTGAGCGTTGGTTTTGCCAAGGCCGTAGTCTTTAAAGTCGTCTGCTTTAAGCTTTGCCGCCTTCCAGGCGTCCTGACGGTCTTTTCCAAGGTATGCGATTATATCGCATATTCTTACGACGCAGCCTTCCAAAGTATACGGTTTCAGCTTTTTTACCGCCTCTTCCCCTTTTTCGAAACAGGCTTTAAGTTCCTCATCCAAAGTCTTAAAGCTCTTTTTTTCCGCGGGACGGTATTCCATTAGCTCAAGTTCGCCGTTATGGCAAAGGATGCCGTCTAAGGTTTGCAGGGTAAGGTTTGTTTTATAAAGCTTATCCAAAACCCTTACGCTTTGGGCGTTATGACAAAAATATCTGCCGGTTTCCTTGTTATACAGCTCCGATAAAAATCTCTCTCCCGCGTGGCCGAATGGCGCGTGGCCGATGTCATGGCCGAGCGCGATTGCCTCAATTAAGTCAAGGTTAAGCCCGAGCACCGCCCCAATGTCCCTTGCAATGCGGGAGACTATCTGCACGTGCAGGCCCCGCCTTGTTATATCGTCGTTTTTATACAGTGAGAAAACCTGCGTTTTGTCGGAATAGCGGTTGTATACGGGAAGGTGCAAAATTTTCTCCACGTCCCTTACAAAGGCGGGGCGAATTACAGATGCCCTGTCGCGGGGAGCGTCTACCCGCCTCACCGCGTCGTCGTCTTGCGCCCTTAACGGGTTGGAGTATCCCTTTATTTTATCTTCTCTTATACACTCTATAGTTTTATTCGATATGAAAGTTTTACTATTTCTTTCCTCCATAAACCAAATTTTACCATGTTTGGACGCTCTAGGCAATATCCGATTTTTAATTAAAGCAAAAAGCAAAAAAGCTAAATAATTTGAAGATTTTCTAAATAAAAAACCGCTATAGAGCGGCTTTTATTTATTATTTGTATTTTTTCAGATTGTTTACGGCGGGTTCGCTTATTATGTTGCCGTCTATGTCAAAACGTGAGCCGTGGCAGGGACAGTCCCATGTCTTATCCACTTTGTTAAAGGTAAGAAGACATTTAAGGTGCGGACAATACGCCCTTAAAACATGCAGGTTGCCGTTTTCGTCTTTATATACCGCTCTCTTTTTAGCGCCAAGCATTACTATCGCGCCGTCGCCGCTTTTAAGTTTTGAGGCGCATTTGAACGAAGGTAGCAAAGGGAGCAAAACAAGGTTTTTCAGCACGCAAAGGAAGTTTCTGAAAAAATTGAAAACACAGGTAATCCTTTGCGGTTTAAAAAGATTTTTATATCTG
>JAAZIO010000129.1 GCA_012800805.1 Clostridiales bacterium
GCATAAGACGCGCCCTTAACTCCAAAAAAGGTTTTGGGGACATGGCTGTCGACATATCAAACGACGCGGTGACGGGCATAGCCATAATGGCCGGCGGTGATTTGAGAACCGCCCTAAACGCCTTGGAGCTTGCGATATTAACCACAAAACCCGACAAAAACGGCGTAATTAAGATTACGACCATGGAGGCCGCCGAGGCTATCCAGAAAAAGACGCTTGGCATAGACGAGAGCTCATACTACGATATGCTGTCGGCGTTCATTAAGAGCATGAGGGGAAGCGACAGCTCCGCCGCCGTATACTGGTCGGAAAGGCTTCTTGAAGCGGGCTGCGACCCGATGCTTGTAGCCAGAAGAGTTGTCATTCACGCGTCCGAAGATGTCGGACTTGCCGACCCGCTTGCTCTGGTTATAGCCACATCGGCTATGACCGCTCTTCAAAACATAGGTCTGCCCGAGGGCAAAATACCGCTCACTCAGGCGATAATTTATATTTCCGAGGCTCCCAAGTCCAATAGCGTCGTTCGCGCGATTGACGCCGCCGACACCGCTGTAAAAATGATAGATAAGGACATTGTCCCCATTCATCTTAGAGACCCTAACTTCAAGGGAGAGGAGAAAGTCAACGGATACAAGTATCCTCACGACTACGGCGGATATGTTCCCCAGCAGTATCTTCCCACTGAAATCAAAGACATGGTCATTTATGACCCTACCGATATAGGATACGAAAAGGCCATCCGCGAGAGGGCGGCAAACAGGCTGCTTAAGGCAAAAAGATTTGCTCCCGAGGTTAAAAAGTCGCTTAAACACGCCGAGCAGTGGGGCGGAGTTAAAGACGCCGACGGCGATTTGGGCGACGACCCCGACTACATATCCCAAAAAGAAGAAAGACCCTCTTATAAAGCGGAATACGAAAGACCAGCGTATAAAGCAGAGTATGACAGAGAAGAGGAAAGCTTTGAAGAAGAGCAATCTTTTAGGGGTGAGTCTGAATACGCGGCGGCTTCCGAGCCTGTAAGAATTCAGCCGCAGCCTCAGTATACGGCGCCTGAACCCGTAAAGCCTGAATCGGTTCAACCCGCCCCTCAGCCAGAGCCGACTGCACAATCTCAAGCTACTGCGGAACCTACTCCCGAGCGCAAGCCGACCGCCGCGGAAATCGCGATGGCAAAATTTAAGGCATCCATAGAAAACGAAGGCAACAATACATACAAACCCAGGCAGGTAATAAATCTCGATGATTTGCCGGCGCCCAAAAAACCGAAGAGAGGCATCGGCATAATAGATTCAAGCGGCAATGTGTCATACTCCAACCAGCCGCCTGCGCCTACAAAAAAACGCTTTAACATTAACGATTTCAATTAAAACCGCGAAAGCGGTTTTATTTTTTTTGCATTTTTTTACATTACAGGAGTTTTTTGATGTGATATTATATAAAAAAATGAAGCGGAGTGGAAAAATGCTTGAAATCAAAAACCTTACAAAATCATACGGCGGCAGCAGTGTGCCCGCTGTGGACAATTTATCTCTAAAGGTTGAAAAGGGCGAGATTTTCGGTTTTATCGGCCCCAACGGAGCGGGCAAGTCGACAACCATCAAGTGCATTACGGGAATACTGAACTTCAGCGAGGGTCAAATCCTGATTGACGACAAGGATTTAAAAAGCGAGCCCATAGAGGCAAAAAAAATTGTGGGCTATGTTTCGGACAGCCATGTAATCTACGACAAACTTACGGGTATTGAGTTTGTCAATTTCATGTGCAATATCTACGGCGTCAGCCAATCCGAAAGGGAAGAAAGGCTTGAAAAATACCTTGAGATTTTTGAGCTTAAAAACGCCATTAACAACCCGATAAAATCTTACTCCCATGGAATGAAGCAGAAATTAAACATAATAGGCGCTCTCATCCACGAGCCAAAGCTATGGATTTTGGATGAACCTTTAAC
>JAAZIO010000130.1 GCA_012800805.1 Clostridiales bacterium
CCCGCCGTAGCCGTTAAGCGCGGCAAAGTTGTTTTTATTGCATTTATAAAGGTTTTTGTAAACCTCAAAATATTTATCGTATATTTTTTTGTTTTCAGGATTTGGTTTAAAAGTATCTTTTACGGGTATGAACTCCTTAACCGCGGACATGCTGTCTAGCTTAAAGCTTCCCACAGCCGCAACCATGGCGGCACCAACCGCTCCCACGTCTTTAGATGAACCGATAGTTTCGATTGTCCTTCCCGTGATGTCGGCAAGTATCTGGCAAGTTACCTTTGACAGGGCGCCGCCGCCCACAAACCTTATCGTTTTTGAGGTTTCAATTCTTTTATCTTGCGCTTCAAGCATCCATCTTAAGTGATAGCAGATTCCCTCCAATACCGCCCTTATAAGCTGGGTTTTACCCGTCTCAAGGCTAATGTTGAAAAACATTCCAGCGGCGTTCGGGTCTTCAAATGGACATCTGTTGCCGTGAAGCCAAGGGGTGAAAATCACTCCGCCCGAACCAGGCGCAATGCCTGCTATGGTTTCGGACATATAGTCGTATAAACTTTCATATACCTTTTCTTTGCTTTCGGTAACATGTGTCTTTGTAAGGTATACGCCAATCTCGTCAAGAACCAGGTGGTCTTTAACCCATTCAAGGCACTTACCCGCGGTTTCCATCTCGGCAAAGTAAATGTATTTTCCCGCCTCAAAGCCTATGATGCTTGCTATCTTTGCGTCGACGTCAACTATCTGGTCCTCTAAAACGGTTCCCACCCAGCCCGATGTTCCGCAGTAGATATGGGTGTCGCCCGCTTTTGTGCAACCTGCGCCGACGCCGATAAGCGTAGCGTCGCCGCCCCCTCCGTATACGGAAATGCCCGCCACAAGGCCCAGCTTTTCCGCGGCTTTTTCGCTAAGCTCTCCCGCTTTATCCGAGCAGTCGATTACCTTTGGAAGATGCTTTATATCAACTCCATACATCTTGCAAAGCGACTTGTTCCAACCCCACTTGCCCTCCCTTGTATCGTAAAGGAAAGTGGCGAAAGCGGAGTCTTTAGTCATTACGAATTCGCCCGTGCATCGGCAGATTAGATACTCTTTTACATCAAGCCATTTATGAATTTTGCTATATATTTCAGGCTCGTTCTTTTTAACCCATTTATATTTCCAAAGCGGGTCTTTAACGCTTGTAGGCGCGGCTTTTGTAATAATTAAGCTTTTTAAAAGCTTTCTTATGTTTGCGCCCTCTATTTTAAGCCCGTGGCCAAGGCACTCTTTAATCTCTTCAAAGGCGCGCTGGTCCATGTAGCTCATGGAAGGCCTTAGCGCGTTTCCGTCTTTATCTACCAAAACTATTCCCTGCATCTGAGAGCAAAAAGATATTCCGCCGATTTGTTCGGGCTTAATACCCGATTTTTCAAGGAGGCGTTTTGTGGTTTTGCACATGGCGTCCCACCATTCTTCGGGGCTCTGCTCCGCCCCGCCGTTGTCCAAGATATAAAGCCCGTATGATTCATACTCGCTGGCGACCATTTTAAGCGATGCGTCGATTTCGAACAGACAGGTTTTTACGCCCGTGGTTCCGAAATCATAGGCTAAAACATGCATAAGTCCTCCTTACTCCGCTTTGCGTCCCAAAGCGCCGCCTATAAATTTGATGAAAGCTTGCGCCATAAGCTCATCGTTATCCAAAATATCGTCACCGCAATATATTTTCATTCTCTCTCGGTAATAGTCGCAGCTGTATGAAAATTGCAGCATCATCAAGAGATTATCGAAAAAGAATGCCAATATTCTTGAATCAATATCCGTGTTTTTGGCCTTTTCCATCAGCTTTTTGTAAACAAAAGCCGTGCGGGTTTCTATTTCCCCGGCAAGCAGAGCGGCGTAGCGCTTGCAGCTTCCCGAAGTTATTTCGTTATACATGACATTGTAATTTTTATGCTTTCTAGAGTGCTCAAGCAGAGCGAGAACTATTTTTTTAACGCATGAGAGTAAATCGGCGTCGTCAATAAACGCATCCTTTATTACATTTTCAAGAAGTTTCAGGCTGTGACGGACACATTCCAAAAAGAAGTTGTCTTTATCTTTGTAGTATTTATAAATCACTCCTACGCTTACGCCCGATTTTTGAGCAATGACATTGATGTTCGCGCGGTCAAACCCGTTGTTTGCGAACTCCTCTATTCCCGTTTCAAGAATGTTTTCAAGAATTTGCTCGTTTAGCTTTTTATACATCGGCTTTTCGTGAACAATCGCTCACGAGAATATTATATTCCCAAAATTTTGCAAAGTCAATAGTGGTTTTTAAAATTTAAAGTCTAAAAAAAGCGTCTCTTTTATGGTATAATCACTCTGCGCGAGAGGGTGTTTGTCATTTTATCTATCACGGCCGTTTCTTGTTTTAAATCTCTGCCATAATCAATCCAGCCCGCAATTCCGCACATAAATACCTCCTAAAAAAATAAAAAGGCGCCAATATAATGACGCCTTTGACATCGGTATATAATATGCTTTTTTTATTATTAGTTTCTTTGTTTTTTATAGTTTAGGCTCTCTTTCAAAATCGAAATAACCTCATCTTCGGTTAATGTCTTGTAGCCCCCATCCAAAATATAAGTGCTCTTTAAAATGCCGCTAAGCATATCCTCTGTAACGCCAAGCTCGCCCACATTCATTACAAGCCCGATTTCGTTCATATAATCTTCCATCCTGTCAAGCCCCTCTTTTGCTATCTCTTCGTCGGACTTGCCTTCGGGATTGACATTCCATACATTTAAGGCATATCGCTTGAATTTATTCAGCCCATACGGCATTATCAACCTGTAATAAGGAAGCGATACCGCCGCAAGCGTCATGCCGTGCGTTGCGTCCGTGTAAGCGCTTATGGCGTGGCCAAGCATGTGGACCATCCAGTCGGTGGTTTTTCCTTTGGAAACCAAGGTGTTAAGAGCCCAAGTGGATGTCCACATTATATTGCTTCTCGCGTCATAGTCGGTGGGATTATTCACGGCGATTTTGGAGCTATTGATTAAGGATTTTAAAAGCCCCTCAATTAAATAATCCGTGGTATTGTCGTCCTCGTCCGAAAAATACTGCTCTAAAAGGTGGGACATGATGTCAAAAAAGCCCGCCACCATCTGATACCTTGGAACGGAATATGTGTATTTAGGGTTCAATATCGAAAATTTCGGATATACCTCCTCTTCAAACACATGCCCTGTCTTTATCTTTTCCGCGGCGTTTGTGATAACAGAGCCGCCGTTCATCTCAGAGCCCGTTCCCACCATTGTAAGAACGCAGCCCACGGGCACGATTTTATTATTAACCCTCTCTTCTCTCATGTAATATCTATCCCACGGGTCTTCCTCGCAGTAAGCAGACGCAGATACGCCTTTTGCGTAGTCGCAAACCGAGCCGCCGCCGACGGCAAGAATCAAATCTATGTTATATTCCCTCACCTTGTTGCAGCCGTCAAGCATTTTCTCAAGAGTTGGGTTTGGCATAACGCCTGCGTCCTCAAAAACCTCTTTGCCGTTTTGCTTTAATATTTTTATCACTTCATCATATAGTCCGATTTTTTTAATCGAACCGCCGCCGTATACCAAAAGAATGTTTTTCCCGTATTTTGGTAGCTCTCTATTTAAATACTTTAGCGAGTCGTCACCAAAATACAGTCTTGTGGGATTGGAGTAAATAAAATTGCCTCTCATAGCATCCTCCTTAACTTATAAAATACTTTTTGTATTCATCGGGCATGGGAATATCAAACCTTTCGCAAAGAAGCTTTACATCATGAGCGTCTTTTTCGTCATGCTCATAGCCTAAGTGAAACATAACCTGATAAGCAGCGCCGATGCACTTTACCGCTTTTCCCCCTATTGTTCCCTCGCCGCAAAAGACATCGCCGGGGTAAATGGCTCCTTCAAAAATCAGACCGTTTTCGGAAAACTCGAACAGGTGCAAATCAATTATTCTCCCTTTGTCGTCTTTCCAAACGCTATGGTCAGGCGAAGTATATTCTTTTTCCACTTCAAAAAAGTCTTTGCTTTTTAAAAGCCTAAGCGCAGTCTCGCCGTGTCTTTTTTCAATGAAGATATCAATGTCTTCATGTTCTCTTGTTTGGGTTTCAAGCAGAGCATCCACACCCCAGCCGCCGTCAAGGTAAACCTCGATACCGTTTTCTTCGGCAACAGTTATTATCTCCAGCGCGTCTTTTAAACTTACCATGCTATCTAATTCCAAATATTGTAATATAATAATGTTAATGTCTTAAAAATATATAAGTCAATATCCAAAACAAAAATAACGGCATTATTGTAAAATTTAAAAGCAATATCTTATTTTTAAACAACTGGATTACATAAAGCCTTTCATCAAAAAGACTATATAAG
>JAAZIO010000131.1 GCA_012800805.1 Clostridiales bacterium
ATTATTTTAACCGAAGGAAGACCCGTCCCAAGCAGCGTGATTATAACAGCCGCGGAGATACTTTCAGCCGACGGCGGAGGGGACGAGATAGACTATACCGAAAGGAAAAACGTAAAACGCATCAAAAACGGACATCCGGGGCAAGTGACTTACACTAACTACAAAACAGTTTCCGTAAAACCCAATCCCCACCCCGAGATTGAAAAGAAACAATAAACTTTTTTAAGCCTGCATTTTAAATTCCTCTGCCGTTTATTCGTTTATCATAGCGTTTATGGCTGAAAGTCATTTTCAAAAATAAAGTTCAGAAATTCAAATAAGCCATATGAGTAGTTTAAAACGCTCACATATAAGCTAAAAGATTTAATTTTTATATTAAGTTTTTAAGATAAGAGGAAAATGATTTTTAATATTTTCTTAAGCTAAGTCTAATTTTTCTTTAAAGATTAAAAACTAAACCGTATTTAAAAAGATAAAAATTTAAAATAAAGCTTTAAAGATAAAAATTCAAAATAAAGCCATTTATAATTCTAAAACTAAACCGCATCGAATAAAACTTTTGAAAGCTAAAGAGCTTTTAAGAACACTCTATTGCAGAATTTTTTTAAAAGCATTTTAAACAAATTGGGTAAAATTAAAATAATTTGCGATTAAATGAAACGGCATAATAAAACTTAATTGAAAGCTTAAATTATTATTATTTTATCCGTTTCCTCAGTTTTTCCAAAACGGCGATAAAATAATCGGGCAAAGGGGCTTCAAACGACATTTCCTCGCCTGTCTTTGGATGGGTCAGTATGAGCTTGTGGGCATGCAAAAGCTGGCCTTCTTTATGAAGTTCATCGCCGCCGCCATAAACCGTGTCGCCCGCTATAGGATGGTTAATGCTTTTCATGTGAACCCTTATCTGGTGCGTGCGGCCGGTTTTAAGCTCAAACTTCATTAGCGTATAGTTGCCAAAACGCTCGATAACGCTGTATAGCGTCTGCGCGCTCTTTCCCTTTTCGGTAATGGCCATTTTCTTTCGGTCTTTTTCGCTTCGCCCGATAGGCTTATCGATAAGACCCTCGTCCTCTTTGACATTGCCGACAACAATGCCAAGATATATTCTTCTTGCCGTTTTCTTTTCTATCTGCTTTGCAATAGCCTTGTGCGCTTCATCGTTTTTAGCCACAATCAAAAGCCCCGAGGTATCCTTATCGAGCCTGTGGACAATGCCGGGGCGATATACTCCGTTTATTCCGCTCAAATCTTTTATTGAATGAAGAATGGCGTTAACAAGCGTTCCGCCATCCTCGTGGCCTGCCGCAGGATGAACAACCATGCCCTGTTTTTTGTTTATTATCGCAAAGCACTCATCCTGATAAATTATATCAAGCGGAATGTCTTCCGCTTTTACATCCAAAGACTTTGGCGGGGGCAGCTCAAATTGCACTTCATCGCCAAGTTTAAGGGTGCATCCCGCCTTTTTTTTCAACGCGCCCGAAACGTAGGCTCCTCTCTCTTCCAATACATTTTTTATAAGAGAGCGTGACACATTCAACTTTTGAGCCAAAAACGCATCAAGCCTTGCGCCGTCAAAATTTTCGTCGACTGTATAAAAATCCATGGCTAAATTAAAAAAATAAAAACTATTTGGTTCTATCGATAAAAATACCCGTATGGGAAACACTCTTTAAGCGTTTTTCCGCCTCTTCGTCGCTTATGACCCTGCCTTTGATTTCATCAATGTCGATATCGCTGAAAAGCTTTGCTTCAGCCCTTGCTTTTTCGTCAATAATTGCTTTTGCTTCCTCGTCCGAAACCGCTCTGCCTCTTATGTTTTCAACGGTTTCCTCAAGCTTTGCCGTGTTCTCGTTTCGGATTTCCTTAATCAAATCAAATATCAGGCAAATTATCAGCCAAAAAGCTCCTATCGTTATGCACATGTCGGCGATATTGAATATCGGGAAATCAATAAAACTTAAATAAATAAAGTCCCTGACATAGCCGAAAGCCACTCTGTCGATAAGATTGCCAAGGCCGCCGGTAAAAATAAAAATCAAGGGCAGACGCAGCTCGCGATTTTCTTTTCTTTTGATAACCAAAAAAGCAAGAATCGCAACCAGCGCTATGGCGACGATAACGGTAAGCGCGGTAGTGGAATTTTTGAGCATTCCAAAACTTGCGCCCGTATTTTGAGAATATTGAAGTTCCAAAACATTAGGTATCAAAACATGGTTTCTTAAAGGTCTGCTCTTTAAGAAAGCGGTTATATATGTCTTTGAAACCAAGTCAAGAGTTAAAAAGACGCCAAAAATTGCAACTTCTATAAGATAATACCACCAGATCATTAATAAGCCTCTTTTTCAGCCTCTCCTCAACTGGGGCGGCACGGTAATGGTCACGCCCTCGGGAGCGAACAGGAAAATATTTTTGGTAATTCTTTCAATGCTACCGTTCAAGGCATAAATGGCGCCGCTCATAAAGTCCATGACTCGGCACACAATTGCCTGATCTAATCCCGTAAAATCTACGATAACCTGTTCTCTGCGTTTTAAAAAGTCAATCAATGCCCTTACATCATCGTAGGTCGAGGGAGAATAAATTATGACATTGGATAAATCGCCGCCGTATTGCGACTTCGGGAAAAATCCGCCCGCCGGAACCGTCCTTCTGGGAACGGGCGGGGGCTCGGGCTGATACTGACGGGGCGGTTCGCCGTAGCGAGGCTCCCCGTAATATTCGCCGCCGTTTATTTTATTTCTGCCAAACCTTCCTTCAAACATACTTTCTTTCTCCAAAGAGGCATCTTCCTACCCTAATCATATTGGAACCGCACTCCAGAGCGGGTATGTAGTCGTTGCTCATGCCCATAGAAAGATACCTTGCATCGGGCAGGCGCTCCTTGAGCTTTAAAAACAGCTCCCGCATCTCTTTAAAACGCGATTTAAGTTTTTCCCCGCTTTCATACTGGGGCGCGACCGTCATAAGGCCTTCGACTTTGACATGTGAGCAATTTAAAGCAAGCTCCACAAATTCAAAGAGCGAGCTTGGGACGATGCCGCCCTTGGTAGGTTCGTCAGCGATGTTAACTTCAATCAGACAAGGTATAACGATTCCCCTCTTTTCCGCCTGTCTTTCAAGCTCTAAAAGCAAGGATTCCCTGTCAAGGGATTGAATGAGCTCCACCTTGTCTATGATATATTTTACTTTATTGGACTGCAACTGGCCGATAAACTGCCAGCGCGGCCCGGCGAAATAGTTTTGGGTTAGCTCGTCAGCGCGGTTTTGTCCCATTACGATATCGGGAGCGATTTGCCAAAGCTCTCTTATCGTTTCCATTGTCTGGGTTTTGACCGCGGCGACGATTGTAACTTTTTCGCCGGTCGTATTTGCAATTACACGCCTTAGCTCTTCTATTTTATCCTTAAGTCCCATTAATTAATCGAAAATTGTCCGGTGCAGGTGTTATATACGAGAGTAAAGTCCTTTCCGCCTTTTTCAAATTCGATTTTGATATGCTTGGCGTCGACATATTCGCACATCTTGACTTTTCCGTCAAACGGCTTGTAGGAGTCAATCAAAACCTGACGTTTGTTATCGTCATAAGCTCCGATGTTATCCGAAACAAACAGAACATTGCCGAACATATTGTTTATTTTGGCAAGCAAGAGTTTCTGCTCCCAGTTGTATTTCGCGGGGCGCATACCGTCGTCGCGGAGGAAGAATACATCGGGGTCGTTTATCCAGGCGCGATGGTTGAGGTGGCGACGGAATATGGAGTTGTTCATTGCGTTCTTTGTGGATATAATCTCTTGGTTTGTGCACTTTGTATAGAATTTATCTTTGAAAGATAGCTCGACGTCGCAGCTTATTCTGCACGCGTCAACAACGCCCATAGCGGGAGCAATCGGCACGCCGCAGCCGAGTATCAGCTTGTCGCCGCAGCATTCACGCAGGAAGTCCATAGCCTCATACATGAGCTGTCCACGGGTCTTGTTGTTGCGCGGAATTATGCAGGCGGAGTAGAGGAAGTCAAGCTTGACCATGTCAAAGCCGTATTCGTCAAAGACTTTTCTAAAGCACTTGCCTATATATTCCCTTACCTCGGGTATTTCGTGGTCCAATACCCAGAAACCTCCCCAAGCAAGGCCGCCGATAATCTTTTTGCCTTTTTCGTTTTTAAGGAACCAATCGGGATGCTCCTTTACGATGTTGGCCTTAAAGTCCGCCGAGAACGGAGCCATCCAAAGACCAGCGAGAAGTCCGTTTTCGTGAACTCTGTCTACAATGGGTTTTAAGCCGTTCGGGAATTTCTTTTCATCCAAAGTGAGCCAGTCGCCTACATGCTTTGCGTAGCCGTCGTCTATTTGGAAGATGTTAACTCCCTTGTCTTTTACGGTCAAAAGCCCGTCAAGGTCACGGTTAATTATCTTTTCGTCTATGCTCTGGAAGTAGTTATACCAGGATGTGTAGCCGGCAAGGTGGTCAATTCTGGGCTTTTTGATACCCATTGCGGCAAAATAAGCGTCGAATACTTCGTCATATCCGCCTTTGAATGTTCTAAAGTCAATAAGGAGATATTCGCCCTCTACGCTAAGACCCTCAACATCTTTTTCAATTGAAATCTCATTGCGCCTGGTATCAAAATATATTACAGTGTAGCCCATTCTGTCGGAGAGAGAGCCAAGCAGCAAAAGCTCATAGCCCTTTCTTATATAACCGTAGGTTATTGCGTGAAAGAAACCTTTTCCTCCGTAGCGGGCGAAATCATAGTCACCGCTGGGCGCGGCATACTCTCTCACGATACCGTATTTGGATACGCTTCTAAGCCCGTATTGCTTGTCTTTTTTGGTGTATTCACGGCTTTTTGTCCAGGATTGATAGCCGTTCACATAAATCTTTTCGTCGTCTGAAAAGTTGTAGTTATATTTGAAAGCCACTTTTTTAAGCAGCACTTTTTGATTTGTCTTAATTGAAAGTTTCAGCGCGCTTTCGCCAACTTCGTGCGCAATCAGAGAAAAAACGTCGTTTTCTTTGTCGGCCGAATATGTAATTCCGTTAAGTTCGTATTCGACATGAAGTCTGTAATCGCTTAAAATCATAACAACTCTCCTAAAAATATATTGAAAATGTTTATTTACCAAAATCTTAATTTATTATAAAGTAATATTTAGCAAATTGCAATAGTCTTTTAAAAAGTGGAATACGGATTTGTTCAACAATTAACGCTGTTTGCAAATAATCGGCAAAAAAGAATAGGAGCGGAAAAATCCGCACCTACTCCCCCCATAGTCACTTTTCCCTATCGAAACCTGAGGTTTCGAAAAGTAAAGTTCAATATTTTTAATATTTCGGCGTGTGTGAAATATTAGCAATTTTTTCAAGACATTTCCGAAATCTAGACAAAAAGTTATTAAGTCGATATATTTCGACATTATTCATCCGCGCGCTCCTCGTCGACGCTTATCTGACTGACCGATACTTCGTAAGCCGTGCGCTTTTCGTAAGTGCCGTCGCTTAAAAGTTTATTGTAGTCTCTGCTTTGGATTCTTCCCGAAATAATCATCCTGTCGCCAACATTAAAGCTTGAGGCGTATCTGGCGTTTCTTCCCCAGGCTATGCAAGGTATGTAGTCGGACTTGTTATAAGCGCGGTTGACAGCTATCAATAAGTCGCAAATCTCGCGCTTAAAGGGAGTTGTTCTATATATGGGCGGCTTGCAGACATAGCCGATAAGCTCAATGGTATTGGGGTTTTTCGACGGGTCGACTTCAACAATGTCTCTAACAAACACTCTAAGTATCAGCCTGCTTTTTCCGTCTTCGTTTTTGTTGTAGCTTCTGAACTGTCCTTCAATGGCAATCTCATCGCCCACTTCGGCCTTATTTGCGCTTAGCAGTCTTTCAGAAATAGTGAGTGGCACAAGGTCGCTGGTATCGGATAACCTTTTTACCCTAAGAACCGTTTCGTAAAAGCCTTCGCCCATCACCTCGTGTGAAAAAACAGGTTTTTCGGCAATGACTCCTGAAAGATAAACCCTGTTGTTCAACATTTGTTCATTCAATGTGTTCATAAAGTGCCTCCGTTATGCAGTATTTTTTATATGCTGTATGCCGTTGTTGTCTATGTAATAGTTTTCTGTCATAACAAGCTTTGATAGCCCGACGCATTTAAACCCCTTATTTTTCAGGCCAAGCAGTATGATGGGAAGAGCGTCTAACACATGGTCGGAGTTGTTGTGGAAAAGAACTATATCACCGCTTTTGGCTTTTGGCAAAACCCGCTCAGCGATTTCCTTGCCCGACAGCCCTTTCCAGTCAAGCGTGTCTATGCTCCACTGCACCGGCACCATGCCCAGGTCCACCACCGTGTCAATAAGCCTGTTGTTGTAGTCGCCGTATGGGGGACGGAAATAAACAGGTCTTTTGCCCGTAAGGTTTACAAGCCTTTCATTGACCGTTTCAATCTCCTTTCTTATCTCCGTTTCGCTGAGCTTTGACATATTGAGATGATTGTTGCTGTGGTTGCCTATCTCAAGCCCCGCTTCGGCAATCGCTTTGGTTTCCTCGGGGTATTTGTCTATCCAAAAGCCCACAAGAAAGAAAGTGCCTTCAGCGTCGTATTCTTTTAAAATTTTAATAATCTCCAGGGTTTTGTCCGCGCCCCACGCCGCGTCGAATGTCAACGCTATAACTTTTTCATCGCCAGGCACCTCTACGCCGTATACGGGGACTTTTCTTGTCGTTCCGCCGAAAAATACTGCGGATGCCCCGCTAGTCGATACGCTGACAGATAAAATCACGAATAACAACAGAAAAACTACGCCAAAAACCAAACTCTGTCTTTTTACAACGTAAAACATTCGACACCTCTATGATAAAAGAAATATCCGTCCGTGGGCTGGCATATATTGTCGATATTTCATATAGTCTGTCTATTGCCTCTGTCGAAAAATGCCGCCCGAGGCATGTTGTCCACACTTTAAAAATTATGCAAATTGCGGCAATAATAGAATTAACAATTGCGGATATGAAAAAAAACTGATAAACTGTTTGTATGAAAAAGAGTAAGTTGGGAACGGGCATTTATTTAGGCAGCGGTTCAAACAGAAAGTTTAAGCGCGCCCGCTCCAAATACAATAGAAATAAAAACGGTTTTGCTTTTGGCAAGAAGCCATGAGGCAGAAACATGGCATACACCTATTCCGTCTACAAGCGAAAACGAGCCGACAAAGACAAAGCCTTAAATATAACCCTTGCTTCGGTTTTAGGCTTTTTCGCGTTTGTGTTTTTGGCTTTTGCGGTTATATGTTTGATTTACATTATTCCCGTAACCGTTGCGACAAAGAGCGCCATGCCGTTTTTCTTCGTACTGGGCTTGCTGTTGCTGTCTTCTTTTGCGGGCCTGCTTTTGTTGATACCTTTCTTTAACACTTTGGTTAAAATCAATCCTTTACTTTCAAACAAGCTTCCCGCAAACGGCAATAAAACCAAAAAGATATATGCATTTGTAATGAATATCATCGGCATAGTGGGCGGCTCTGTTGTCATATTGTCGGCTTTCCTCGGCGCCCTTTCCGAGAAAAAATGGACGGCCGCCTTAACCGATTTTAAAGCCGAAAACGGCTACTTCGCGACGGCGCAAAAAAGGCAACTGGCCTTTGACGCAGGAAAAGTAAAAACCATAAATTTAAACATTGATTCAAAAAATGTTGCCGTAATTTACTACGATAACGATGACCTTATAAGATTTGACTATCTTTCATTGTATCAAGATGATGTTATTATGGCTCACCGCGACGAAACGCTGATTATAACCGATACTTTTTCGCCCAAAAAATACGCGCCTTTAGAGAATATGTTGTTTTTCATATTCCGCCCATCCGTCAACGAAAAACAAATAAAACTATATATTCCCATTGAATATAAAAACGAAATTGAGATAAACGGCGATTACATCCTGGCAAAAAACTAAACGATTTAAAAAAGCTCTTAAATTAGCAAAGTTTGACGATGGAAATTAGGAATAGATTTTTATAGCTTTCTTATAATCATACCTAACTTTTTAAATTTAAATAAGCTCTCTCTTGATTAAGATAAAGCTCCTTATTGAAATTATTTTGTTTTTATCGGGTTTATTTTTTGTTAATCACTTTATAAGGAATAACAAAATTGCAGTTTGGAGGAAATCATAAGATAAAGCTAATATCTATTTTTAAATTGAATGATTTCTTGTGTTTATCTGCATTATACCTTGCAGTTTGACAGAACAAAAAAGCATCTCTTTTGCTTTTATTAAGTCAATAATCAATTTTTAAATTGTAATCTTGTTATTAACCGCTTTAATTTATCTTTTGTTTATCTGCATTATATAGTTTGTCGGAAACATTAAACAGCCCCCTTTGC
>JAAZIO010000132.1 GCA_012800805.1 Clostridiales bacterium
CGCACGGGCGCATTTGTAACGGGAGGCATCGCAAGAAAAGGCGCGGAGGTGGTAAACGGCAGCGGCGAGGCGGTCGGATATGTGACGTCGGGCACTTTCTCGCCTACTTTAAAGAAAGCCATCTGCATGTTAAGGCTAAAGAGGGGCTTAGAAGACGGCCCGCTTTACGCCATGGTGAGGGGAAGAAAGCTTGAGCTTGAGTTAACGCCCATTCCGTTTTATAAAAGGAATGTGCGATAGTAAATATTAAAAGACGGAGGTCGGTATGAATCTTAGGTATCTTTACACACAGACGCACGAATACATGACGGTGGGCGGAAGATTTTCTCAGATAGGAATTTCCAATTACGCTCAAAAAGAGCTTGGAGATATAGTATTCGTCAACCTGCCCACGGCGGGACAGACCATCACAAAGGGCGAGCCTTTTTGCGAAATCGAGTCCGTTAAGGCGGTAGCGACCGTAAACGCGCCCTGCAACGGCATCATAAAAAAGGTCAACCTTATGCTTGACGAGAAGCCCGAACTTTTAAACGAAGACCCGAAGAAAAACTGGATTGTTGAAATCGAGATTACGGGCGAATACAGCGACTTGATGTCGGAGGAAAAATATTTAAAGTATATCGGTAAGTAATACGGAGGCCGTATGAGTGGTTACGTTTCGCACACAAAGGCCGAAATCGAAGAAATGCTCTCTCTGCTTGGCGTAAGCGATGCGGGAGAGCTTTTCCGCAGTATCGACGATAGCATAAAAATCGGCCCGCTTAATCTTGAGGGGGGAAAAAGCCAACAGGAGGTTTTTTCCCGTCTTTTATCTTTGGCGGAAAAAAACAAAGCTTACAAAACCATGCTAAGAGGGGCGGGAAGCTACGACCACTTTATACCCTCGGTCGTAAAAAGCCTTGCCTCGCGCTCTGAGTTTTTGACGGCTTACACCCCGTATCAGGCGGAAATTTCGCAGGGCATACTTCAGGCGATATTTGAGTATCAAACCTACATCACCCTGCTTACGGGCATGGATGTGTCAAACGCTTCGCACTATTCGGGCTTTACGGCGGCGGCGGAAGCGGCGCTTATGACAAATTCGGCTCAGCGTGACACCCTGATATTCCCGGATAACTTAAACCCCGACCTTTATAAGGTGCTAAAAACTTATCTTGAGCCAAGAGGTGTCAAAATTACGCTTCTTCCCACAAAAGACGGGCTTATTGATTTAGATACCCTAAAAAACATGGACGGCTCAGGCGTTTGCGCAGTTATAATTGGACAGCCGAATTACTTTGGTCTGATAGAGGACATGGAAGCGGTCGCAAATGCCGCCCACGCTATGGGAGCAAAGCTTATAGCCTATGTAAACCCCACGGCTATGGGGCTGTTGAAAACCCCTGGCGAGTGCGGAGCGGACATAGCAGTAGGCGACGCCCAGCCGCTTGGTCTTCCCTTAAATTTCGGCGGCCCGTATGTTGGCTTTATGGCTTGCAAGGCGGCGGACGTCAGAAAGCTTCCCGGTAGGATTGTCGGCGAAACCACGGACCGCGACGGCAATAAAGCTTATGTTCTTACACTGCAGGCGAGGGAACAGCACATAAGACGAGAAAGGGCAAGCTCAAACATCTGCTCAAACCAGGCGCACTGCGCTCTCACGGTGACTATCTACCTTGCGGCTATGGGGTCAAAAGGGCTTAGGGCCGTTGCGCAATCCTGCGTGGACAATGCGCACTATCTGTCCGATTGTCTTGAAAGCATAGGGCTTAAAAGAAAACATAATGGCGAGTTCTTCCATGAGTTTGTCACCTTAACAAACGGAAAGAGCGATGTCATCGAAAAAGCCTTAAGCGAAAAGGGCATACTCTCGGGCCTAAAGATTAGCGATAATGAAATGCTTTGGTGCGCAACCGAAAAGGCAAGCAAAAAATCAATAGATGAAGCGGTGGAGATAATAAAGGCGTGTCTATGAAAACTATATTTGAACTTGACAGCCCGGGAACGGGCGCGGAATATATCAAACAATCCGACTGTCCCCGCTACAGTCTTAAGTGCGCGGGGGACGGCGTAAGGCTTCCCGAAGTTTCGGAATATAAGGTAACGCTTCACTATACCTCGCTCTCAAAGAGGGCATACGGCGTAGATGACGGTTTTTATCCGCTTGGTTCTTGCACGATGAAGTATAATCCCAAGCTCAATGAGGAGGCGGCGTCGCTTCAAGGCTTTATAGCTCTTCACCCCACCTGCAAAGAAGAGGACGCGCAGGGCAGCCTTGAGCTGATGTATGAGCTAGGCGAGGCGCTTAAAGAAATCACGGGCATGGATGCGGTTTCGCTTCAGCCTGCGGCCGGCGCCCACGGCGAATGGGCGGGTCTTATGCTTATAAGAGCCTACCACAACTCAAGGGGAGACTATAAAAGAAAAAAGATTCTTGTTCCCGACAGCGCCCACGGCACCAACCCGGCAAGCGCCGCAATGGCAGGGTATGAGGTTGTAACCGTCCGCTCAGATGAGGAAAAGGGCGTTGACCTTGCCCACTTAAAAGAAGTCGCGGGGGATGACACAGCCGCGCTTATGCTGACAAACCCCACAACTTTGGGGCTTTTTGAAAAGAATATTAAAGAGATTTCAAAAATCGTGCATGACGCGGGCGGTCTTCTTTACTATGACGGGGCAAACCTCAACGCCATTATGGGCATAACACGCCCCGGAGACATGGGCTTTGACGTTGTGCATTTAAATCTTCATAAAACTTTTTCAACTCCGCACGGAGGCGGCGGACCTGGAGCTGGCCCGATTGGATGCAAAAAGGCGCTAGAGAAGTTTTTGCCGTCTCCCGTTATCGCAAAGGAAGGAGAAAGGTTTGTATTTAAAACTCCAAAGGAGAGCATAGGAAAGGTAAACGCATTCTACGGCAACTTTGCGGTATTGGTAAAAGCCTACGCCTACATTTTAACGCTTGGCGCAGACGGACTTAAAGAGGCGTCGGAAATTGCCGTATTAAACGCGAATTATCTAAAGAAAAAGCTTGAAGACATCTTTGAAACCGAAAAAGGCTTCTGTATGCATGAGTTTGTCTTGTCTTTACAAAAGTTAAAGGACGAGACGGGCGTTTCGGCGCTTGATGTCGCAAAATCGCTGATAGACCTCGGCATACATCCTCCGACAATGTATTTCCCATTGCTTGTGCACGAAGCTCTGATGTTTGAGCCTACGGAAACAGCGACCAAAGAAATGCTTGACGACACGGCCGACATCATGAGGGAGCTGCATAAAAAAGCGTATGAAGCGCCAAATGAGCTGAAAAACGCTCCGCAAAAAGCGCAAATTAAGCGCCCCGATGAAGTAAAAGCCGCAAGATTGCCCATACTAAGAGCAAAGTATTAAAAATGCCCTTTATGGGCATCTTTAATTTAAGGAGGACGATATGGCAAACAGCGGCACAAGAAGCGACTATTTCGGCTGGGGCAGAATTCTTAGCATATTTTTGGCTATCATACCCGTAACCGCCTGGATTTTGGGTTTCATCACCCGCTTTAGAGACGGCGGCGTCGGGGGAACCGTAGCGGGCCTTATAAGGCTATTTGGCTTTGGTATGATAATTTGGATTGTGGACTTGATTTTGATGATAGCAAGAGGCCGAATTTTAAGAATTCTATAAAAAAACCGCCAAACGGTGGTTTTTATTTTAATTAATTACTTTATTAAGTCAAAAGACATAGAAGTTAAAATTTTTCTTTATGATAATTAGATAAGGAAAGTAAAAATTTTAAAAACAAGCTCAAAAAATTTCCATTGCAACAAAAAAATATATTGTAAAAAAAGCTTATTTTTGTTATAAATAAAGCTGCAACATGATATTAATTTTAGTAGAAAAAAAGTTGAGGTCGGGTATGAAAATTGAAATCATAAGCGAAAAACGCACCAAAACAAACGATCTGAACTACGCTCTGTCGGTCCTCGCTTTTTCAAAATATCCGCTGACGGTAAAGATAGAAAGCGACGACACCCATGCCGAAAAAAGCTTTGACAGCTTTGACGAAGCAAAAGATTTTGTTACCTCCCACACCGCCTAAAAAACCACGCAAGGGGGTTTATCATTTAACCGATTGCTATTTAAACGGTTTAATTAAGTAATCAAAGAAAAAAATAAAAGCTCCTTTTTGGAGCTTTTTATTGCTTATTTTTTTTATTGTTACTGGTTATCTTCAACGGTTATTATTTCCTTAAGCTCATATACAACTTTATCCTCAACGAATTTTACAAGCACCCTTGTAAGCTTTCTGCCGTTAATCTCAATCTGCGACGCGGCGTAGTATGCGTTATAGGTCGTGCCCGCTACAATGGTCTGACGAGAGATGTTAATGGCAAAGCAGTCTATGGCTTCCTCTTTGAAGGGGACGGTTATGCCCTCGGTTCCCGAGCAAGAAGCGGTAAGCTGGGCGGACGCGGTTTCTGAGGGTGTGACCACAGGCACATTGTAAGTCATGGCAAATCCGCTGCCCATAGTTGAAGCGCCGCGGAGCATTGTCATAAACTCGTTGTTGTCATAATAAGGAGCGGGGACGGAAAGGTTTCCTACCTTTATGTCGTCAGCTGAGGTTTTAAGTTTGTAGCTGACGCCCGAGGTATAGTTGATGAGGCTTTCGTATAATAAAGCTCCGTTTTTGCTGACGCGCTTAAAGCTTGCTCTTGGTACAAGGAAAGAGTTTCCGTTGACATTGTCCACATAGCAGGACTGTTCAATTACGGTGTCCGCAATCTCCAGACGGCCTTTTATAAGGTGACCTTCGGGAACGCCGTTTAAAACCTCTCCTTGAGCAAGCGTTACTATGGAATCCTTTTTAAACTTTTTGATTTCAACGGTGTATACGCCC
Organism: Clostridiales bacterium; assembly: GCA_012800805.1. Classification (GTDB taxonomy): domain Bacteria; phylum Bacillota; class Clostridia; order Christensenellales; family CAG-917; genus JAAZIO01. The sequence continues at coordinate 4,860 of JAAZIO010000132.1, forward strand.
GTTACGGGTGTTTCGGCGTTGTTGTCGGTTACAAGATAGGTGTATTTTTCGTAAGGCGCAAAGTAATCGCCAAGCTGACCTTGCGGGGTTGCGTTGTTGCAAGCGGTAAAAGAGAACAAGGCAGCGGCTACAATAAGAACAAGCGGCAGGGTTAAAAGAAGTTTTTTCATACCAACCTCAAAAATTTGCTAGTGTCATTATAACACAAATTAAGGATATAACAACAAAAATAAAATAAGAAAACAACTATATCGGACTTTATAATCAACAGCCTTTTAATAAGCGATTTTGAAAAGTTTAAATTCCTAGAAGTTAAATTTAATATTTGCAAAAAAGGATAAATTTATAGCTTTAATTAAGTTGCAAAAATTAAAATTTCAGCAGCAAAAAACAGGCTTATATTTTTTTATTAGAAATTTTTTTATTTAATTTAATAAAAATTCATTGGAAATTTTTTAATATTATTTAGTGAAAATTCATTGCAAATTTTTTGATTTAATATAGAAGACTTTATAAACGGTTTTAAAATCTCTTACATATATCAAATTCTTTCTTTGCCGTTGCATTGGCAAAGATTAAATGTTAATATTTTCACATGAAACTTATTTACTCGGATGACACGCACGGCGCCATAAGAGCGGTGTGCGAGCGCGTTAAAGAGGAAATAAAAAAGGACGAGAGCTATATCGTTCTCGTTCCCGACCGTTTTTCCATGAATATGGAAAAACGCCTACTTGAAACACTGAACATAAAATCTTCTTTCAATGTGGAGGTTTTGACTTTCACCCGTCTTGCGGGAAGGCTTTTGGGCAAAAGGGTAAAGCGTTGCCTTACGCCCGAAGGCTCTGTAATGTTGCTTCATAAAGTAATAAAAGAAAATAAAGATAACCTTACATATTTCAGGCGCGCCGCATTAAAACCCGGGTTCGCCCGTGAGTTTTACGCCGCGCTGACATCGCTTAGAAACAGCGGAGTAACCCCCTATGAGCTTAGATCGGGGGCGGAGAGAGCGCAAAAAAGCTTAAAAGGCAAGCTTTTTGACATCGCTTTGATATATGAGCAATACCTGAAAAAGCTTGGCGATAGCTATATCGACTCATCCACAAGGCTTGAAGCTTTAAAGGAAGAGCTTGATAAAACGCTGTATCTTCCCGAAAACTTTTATGTGTGCGGTTTTTCGACATTCAAAGCGCCCGAGTTTGCCGCAATTGAAAGAATTGCCGAAAAAGCAAAAAGCCTGACCGTTGCGCTTGCCGTGGGCGTAGCTAACAAAAACAGCCGAATTTTCCCAAAGAAAACGCTTTATGATTTAAAAAGGCTTGATAAAAACGCCGACGTTTCGTTTAAAAGCTACAATAAAGCGCCACGCTTTGACTTTATATTGAAAAACTTATTTTCATACGAAAAAACAAAGCCAATAGCCTCGGACGGCAAGATTAAACTTATAAAGTCGCCCGACATTCAAAGCGAGGCAAAGGCCGCCGCGATAAGGATTTTAAAAGCGGTTATGGAAGAGGGCTTGCGCTATAAAGACATTGCGGTTGCGGTAACCGACCTTGATGAGCGCGCGCCCGAAATCCAGTCGGTTTTCGAGCGTTTCGGAATACCTTTTTTCATTGATATAAACGAGCCTTTGAAAGAACAGGCGAAAGTTTCATTTATCTTATCCGCAATAAGGTGCGTAACCCATAATTTTTCGCTTTCCTATGTTTTGGAGTTTGTCAAAAACCCTCTCTTTGGGCTTGAGCCTTTTGACTTTGAAAACTACTGCCTGAAATACTCCATAGATTATACAAGGTTTCTTTCTCCTTTTGTCCTCGGCGGAAGCGAGGCGGAACTGCCCGAGATTGCAAGGAAAAATCTGGTTTCGCTGCTACGGCCGTTTATGGGACAGATTTCGAGTGCAAACGATTTCAAAAAAGCGATAGATGATTTTTTAAGCCTAATTAAGCCATCTGAAGCTAAATATCTTGATGAGCTTGCAAAAGTTGATGAGCGAAGGAGAGCTGCGGCATCGCAAATAGATGGTAAAATCGACGAGCTTCTTGATGAGCTTTGCCTCGTGCTGGGCGAAACCGAGCTTGATTTAAAAGAGCTAAGCGAGATATTTACGGCCGCGGTAAACAAAACGGACATAGCCTTAATTCCGCTTTATCTCGATTGCGTTTTTGTGGGAAGCGTTTACGACAGCATATTTGAGACGCCAAAGATTTTAATCGTGATGGGAGCGGAGGAAGGAAAACTTCCGTTAACCGAGGGTGGCGGCGTGATAATCAACAGAGCGGATGAAGAGACGCTAAACGCCTTAGGCTGTCCGCTTTATCCCGACACAAGGGAGCGAAACTTTATAAGCCTTCTTAAAATCACGGAACTTTTGGCTTCTCCCGAAGATGAGCTTATTTTAAGCTGCAGCGCCACCGCCCCCGACGGCAAGGAGCTAAGGCCGTCGCAGGTTTATCTGCAGTTTTTAGAGTTTTTTGAGGGCGTTGCCCTAAATGATTTAAAAAAGGCGGAAAACGAGCTTATTTTATCTTCAGACGATGAAATTAAAGCGGAAAAAATGTCTTATCTTTTTGCTACAAAAGAGAGCGCGCTTTATGAGATATTTGAAAAGTATGTATCAGGCGAGGTAGACGATGTCTTTGCCGTCCCGTTCATATCCGCCGCTGAAACCGTGGACAAAAAGCATATAAACGGGCTTGACACACTATATAAAATACCTGTCTATATATCTCTTCCCGAAAAGGTTAAAGCAAGGCAGTCGACAAGCGCTTCAAGGCTTGAAAGGTTTTTGTCTTGTCCTTATTCGCACTTTTTATCCTATGTTTTGATGCTTAAAAAGCGTGAGGAGTCTTCTTTGCTCAGCACCGAAACGGGAACAATCATACACGCCGTTTTGGAAAAGTATTTTGACCCTAGTTTCAAAAGCCCGCTAAGCGGTGAAGAAAGGGCGCTCAGCATTTTCTCGGAGGTCATAAGCCTTGAAAGATATAAAGCAATGCTCTCGGGCGAGTTCGCGCACAGAATAGAAAGGCTAAAAAATGAGGCGGTAAGGGTGTGTCTTGACCTTGACGCTCTACTTTCACGCTCAAGGTTCAAGCCGTTTATGGTTGAGGCTACTTTTGCAAAAAGAGAAGGCGCGCTGGCTCCCCCGGAGGTTGAAGTTGACGGCAGAAAGATAGCGATTGAAGGCAAGATAGACAGAATAGACAAATTTGGCGATTATGCCGTGATTATCGACTATAAAACTTTTAAAAGCGCGGAGCTTGATTTTAAACATATCTACTTTGGCAAAAAACTTCAGCTTTACATCTACCTTTATGCGGTTGAGCAAAACTTTAACTTAAAACCCGCAGGAGTGTTTTATCTTCCCATCTACGCTCAGTTTGTAAAAGACACGGGAAAGAACCGATATCTTTTAAGCGGTCAGGTATTGGACGAGCCCGAGATACTTAAAGCTTTAGACAGCGATGTAATCTCCCCAGATACCTTTCTGCCCGTCGGCGCGGGGAACAGAAAGACAAAGAACATGATAAAAGCGGAAGATTTTGAGGCTCTTAAAAATTATGCCCTTGATATAAGCAAAAGGGCTCTTAGTGAAATATCAAAAGGCTACATCAAACCGAGCCCGCTTGAAAACGAGTGCGATAGGTGCGACTTTGCTTTGATTTGCTCATACAAAAGCACCTATCAAAGAAAAACGCCTGCGGTTGACAAGGAGGCTTTCATAAATGGCAAGTAACGGCGCAAAAAAGTGGTCTAAAGCCCAAGAAGATGCCATAATGAAAAACGGCGACATTTTGATATCCGCATCCGCAGGAAGCGGAAAGACCACCGTTTTGGTAGAGCGCATAATGCGGCTAGTTCTTTCGGGGGCTAGGCTTTCGCGCATGCTTATACTTGTATACAACAACCAGGCGGCAGAGGAGCTGAGACAAAAGATTTCGTCGCAGCTTTATGAAAAAATACTAACATGCGATGAAGAAGCGCGCAAAAAACTTAAAGAAGAGCTAGACGAGCTTCCCCTTTGCCAAATCGGCACAATCCACTCGTTCTGCGCCCGCTCGATAAGGGAAAACTTCGACGCTCTGGGGCTTGAGCCGGACTTTGAGGTGGCGAACGAGAGCGAACTTTCGGCGCTAAAGCAGTCGGCAATGAGCGAAACCATAAAAGAGCTATTGTATACCGACCCGTTTTTTACGGACATGGTTGAGATGTTCGGGATAAGACGGGACGAGGAGGGCATAAGCTTAGCCATAGAAAAGCTTTATGAGCTTGCCTCCATAAGAGCAGATGAAGAGGAGTTCTTCAGAGGGGTAGAAGCACAGTATGAAAATTTCGAAAACAGCCCCTTTAGTGAAACGGTGTTGACCGACATCAAAAACAGGGCTTCAAAGTGGCTGCCGATGCTGGACGATTTTGCGGCGAAACTTTACAGCGACGGGCAGAAAAACAAAGGCGACGCGGCGGCAAACCTTGCTTTTTTCATTCAAGGCGCGCTAAGGATAAACAATTTAAAAGATATGACCTTGTATTTAAATTCATATCAAAAAGAAAAACTTAAAGATGACTTTAAAAAATTAAAAGATAATATCGATAAATTTTTACTCGCCAAAAAAACTCTGCTTTTTGATTACGACACGCTTGAGCGTGATTTTTGCCAAAGCCGCGAAGTTTTAAAAAGGCTGATAGCGTCTGCCAAACTTTTCAAAAAAAATCTTGACCGCCACCTTTTGGACAGAAAGAAGCTGTCCTTTACAGACCTTGAACACTATACGCTTGCCCTGATGCGAAGCGAAAGGGCGGAGGCAATCAAAGAGAAGTTCGATTATGTTTTCGTTGACGAATATCAGGATGTCAACCCCGTTCAGGAGGAGATAATAAATTTAATCGCAAGCAGGGGCGAGGCGTTTTTTGTGGGCGACGTCAAGCAGAGCATATACGGTTTCCGCCTTGCCGACCCTACGATATTTTTATCCAGGATGAAAAATTACGAAAGCGGGGCGGGGCGGAATATATCACTAAACCGCAATTTCAGAAGCAGGGAAGGCATACTGAATTTTGTAAACAACCTCTTTAGTGAGGTGATGACAAAAGAGCTTACGGGCATAGACTACAAAAACAGCTCGAAATTTGAAACGGAAAGCAATGAGGTAAGCGGAGTTGAAATACACCTTTTCAAAAAGCCCGAAAGGGAAAAGAAACAGCTTGGCGGAGTTTACGATATCACAAAGGACGAGGAAGAGGACGAGGAACTTTGCTCAGCCGCGCAAGAGGGTTTATTTATAGCCGAGCAAATCAGGGCGCTTGTCGGAAAAAGAACGGAGGGGCAAAGGAAGTTTGAATACGGCGATATCGCAATTCTTATGTTCAAGCGCGACAAGCGAGCCGAAAAGATAGTTGAAACTTTGATTGCTCAAGGCATACCCGTTTCGGCAGAAGGCTTTGTCAAAGAGAAAAAAGCGCCCGAAAGGGAGCTGATTATGCTTCTTGAAGCGGTGTCCAACCCAAAGAACGACATAGCTTTCGCGGGATATCTTCTCTCTTACTTCGGCGGCTTTAACGAAGAGGAGCTTGCCGACCTTAGGACAGTTAATTATGACGCGCCGACGCTTTACGACGCTTTGAAAAGGGAAGCGGCAGGCGGTAAATACCAAGATAAAGCAAATAAAGTTCTCTCTGATTTAAACGGAATGAGACTGCTCTCGTCCAACATGAGCGCGGCGCAGTTTTTAAATCATATAGTAAGAAAAACCAATTACGCGCCATACCTTGCCGCAAAAGGGGAGAGCGTTCAAAAATTCCTTTCATCCATAAAAGGAGAAACGGCAAGAAGCATTCACTCTTTACTTGAAAGCTACAAGGCAAAAAAAAGCGAAGACAGCTCTTCAAAGGCTAAGAGCGGCTCAAAGGTTGCGGTAGCTACCATTCACGCGTCAAAGGGGCTTGAGTATCCCGCGGTTTTTGTGGCAAACACATCTTCTTTGTTTGTCAGGTCGGGCGGCTTTAAGGGCGACCTTTTGGTGGATAATTCGGGCCTTGTCGGCATAAATGCGTTTGATACGGAAAAGAGGATAAAAAGAACCACCGTAAGCTATGACGCCGTGGAATCAAAAATCAGAAAAAGGGAGCTTGTTGAGCAGATTAGGCTTTTTTATGTTGCGCTGACAAGAGCAAAAACTTACCTTTTTATTACGGGACAGGATAGAAACCTAGCGGACGAGGCCGCTTGCCACCTTGATTTTATTAAACAGGCGGAAGGGAAAATTGGCGTTGATATAATTTATCACGAATGTGGCACAGCCGTTTCAAAAGCCGCGGAGAAAAGAGTTCCCGTGTTTACGGGCGGTCAGGAGATTTACCTTAACGCAATCAAAAAACGGCGCGAATTTGTCTACCCCTTTGCCGCAAGCGTCAAAGCCGCCGCAAAATACAGCGTTACCGTACTTCAAAAGGAAGAGGATTACACCCATGAGGTGTTTGCGACCGACAACAGAAAAAAAGGCATAGTGTATCATAAAGTGATGGAGCATATAGATTACTCCTCAAAAGACGCAAAAGCCGAACTTGAGAGAATGCTTTTAGAGGGTATACTCACACCTGCCGAACGGGAGCTTATAATAGATGACGAAATACAATCCTGCCTTGACAGCGATATAGCGAAACTTGCCTCGGCGTACCCGATAGAAAGGGAGAGGGCATTTACCATGTATGTGCCCTTAAATCTTGTAAGTTTAAAAGAGGGCGACAAAAACATTGGCGACAAGGCGCTTGTGCAAGGAATAATAGACTTAATAATATATGCCGACGATATCATACTGGTGGATTTTAAAAACTCAAACAGAAGCGAGGAGGAGCTTAAAGAGGCATACTCCCGTCAGCTTGAGCTTTATAAATATGCGGCCGAGGAAGGTCTTTCGCTTAAAGTAGGAAAAATGATAATCTACTCATTCAATCTTAAAAAATGTATTTACATATAATATTATAATTCTAATTAATATTAGAGGTAATATTTGTCATTTAATAATAGTGTATAAAGACGCCTTTGGGCGTTTTTTTATTATTATGGATATAAAGGGCTGATTTTTATAAAAGATAAAAAATGAATAAACTATATAAAGGCGCAATATATATCCTTGATTTTACGCTCCGTTATGTTATAATAACAAAGTATAGTAATCTTATTGCCGGATTTGCGGAGTGAAGATGAAAAATAACAATAAGAAGAAATTCAAAGCCCCCTTCGAGGACGAGGTTTATCTCAAATACCTGTCTGAACCTGATGCTTTGGGAAAAGGATATTTTGTGTCGCCGTTCAAAGACGAATACGACTCACAAGCGCTTGAGGCTGCCTCGCACGAACTTGAGGAAATCGACATAGAAAGAATAGGCGAAAAGGAACGCAGGGCAGACGGCGCGGAACGCTCCGACGAGGAGATTGTCCCCATGTCCTGGGAGGCGGTGAACGACTACACAACGGGTGAGCTTAAAATCACGCCCGCTTCATTCAGATTTTTGTCAAAGAGACAACACAGGGTTATCACACCCAACTTAGATACAACAAAAAGGACGACAAAGGCTCAGAAAAGAGCGGCCACGGCCGATAAGTCGCTAAACGCTGTCAAAGATACGGCGGTCGGCGAAAGCAAGATAGAGTCGAAAGCCGTAAAAGAACTAATGGTAAAAGAGTTGGAAAAAATTCGCATAAGAAGAAACGCCGATAGCGACGAAGAAACAGCCGCCGAAAAACAGCAGAATGAAGCGCCGGCCGAGGCGATAAAAGAGGCGCATCCGTCAAGACGCTCTAAAAGACAGGAGAAGCAAGCGCCCTATTACCTCAGCGAAGACGAATACAACAGCCTGTTCCTTCCTGCGGAGCTTGACTACAGCGGTCTGCCCGCAAGTGAGGCAAAGCTTGTTATAAACACTGCCGTTCTGCTTAGCCCCGTAGACAACTCGGCAAAAATGATAGAAAAAGAAGAAGTTATGCAAGCTGCGGCGGAAAATAAACCGCAAGAGGTTGTAACCGCTTCGCTTGATAAAAAAGAATACGAGGATAAAGCGGTTGAAGCTGACGCTAGCGTTGTTAACGCAGATTTGGCTGAGGAAAACAAAACCGAAGCCGCCTTGGATGTTCCCGCAAAAATCGAGAGCGCTGACGATATAGCCGTAAACGACGGCGAAGAAAAGGCTTTAGCGCTTGAGGATAAAGGCGTAACGGAAGAGATATCGGAAGCAATAAAAGAGAGTGAGGCAAAGGAAACGGCTGAAGAAAGCGAAGCTATTTTAGAGCCCGAAATTTTCAGCGTTGAAGCCGCGGAAGCTGAAACGGCAAAAGAAAAAGTTGAAACCGTTTCAAAAGAAGCCGAGACCGATATCAAAGAGCAGGCAAAGAGCGCAGCCGACGAGATGGCAACCATCCTTTCAGGCTTTAAGGAAGAGAGCGGGGCGCAAGTAAAGGGGGAAATTTCAAAAGACGATAACATATCCGATATGCAAAAGCATATACGTGATATTATGGGGAACGAAGACGAACAATGGTTTAACGAAGAAGATGTGGGAGAGAGCGGCATCGTGGAAGCCCCGCTTCTTGCAAAACTGGCAAAGCTCCCTCCGATTATCGATTACTTTGTGTCACTCAACTTAAAAAGACAAAGCTATGTAAAAGTGGCAAAGTTCCTGCTTAAGGCTTATGGCAAGTATAAAGATTCGCCGGAGAATGTAAAATACATCAAAGAGAGCATGAAAAAACTTATACCTTGCCTTATGGAAAAATAATTTTATCTTTTAAAGCGCGCGAAAGCGCGCTTTTTTCGTTTAAATTAGCGCGATAATGGCAATATTGACTTTGGGGTGAGCAAAGTAGTAGAATTAAAACAATGCACACCCGATGAGGTATAAGGCACGTGAGAAAGCAGAAATACTTAATTTTTATAAGCTTGATTGTTTTACTTATATCAACAATTACCGCCTGCGCCGACGCGGCGGAGCCGCAGGTTTTCAACTTGGTTGTCCAAGAGACTTATCACTGGGACTTAATCAATGATTTAGGCGTGGGAACGGTTTATATTTCCAAGGACCCCTCGATTGCGGATGTGGACTCAAAAACGGGTCTTATTACGGCAAAGTCTGTGGGAGTTACTTTTATTATCGCAAGAAACGGCGACAATATTTTGACCTGCAAAGTGGTAGTTTCAATGCCCAAGTCTCCCGAACAGCAAAAGATAGACATATCGGAAGCCAAAGTCGAGCTTGATAAGCAGGAATATGAATATACCGGCGAGGTTATAACCCCCATTGTCAAGCACGTCTTGTTAAAAGGCATTGTGCTGACGGCAGGCGTGGATTACACCGTTCAATACAAAAACAGCGTAAACACGGGCAGCCACTCTCTTGATATAATTGGAAAAGGCAAATACACGGGAACAATCAGTGTTTCCTTTTTGATAAAAGAAAAGAAGCCTATAACTCAAGCTACCGTAACCCTTTCCGAAACAGAATTCACATACGACGGCGAAGCGAAAACGCCCCATTGTTACGGTAAAACAAGGTGAAACCACTCTTACCGAAAATGTGGATTACATGCTTGAGTTCTCATCCGACCTTATAAATGTCGGAACGGTCACAGTAACCGTCAAGGGCATCGGGGCATACAGCGGTGAAGCAAGCAAAACATATACAATAACCGCGCTAAGCATTGAGGGGGCGACGGTAACCCTTTCCGAAGCCGAATTCACATACGACGGCGAAGCGAAAACGCCCACCGTTGAGACAATCGAGGTTAACGGAAAGAGCTACAACGTTATATTAGACACCGATTATACTATTGAGTATTCAAATAATATCTCAGCGGGCACGGCTACGGCAACGATAACGGGAAAGGGCAACTTTACGGGTGTAGTTGAGGCGCACTTTACAATAGCAAAGCTCGACCTGTCGGAAGCGGAAATTATATTAAACGGCGATGAATTTGAATTTGTTGAAGGCGGCGTTCAGCCTGAGGTTCTCTCTGTTATGCTTAACGGTAAAGAGCTTACTGAAGGGGTAGATTACGAAGTGGACTACGCCGACAACGAGAGCGAAGGGACAGGCAAAGTAATTATTACGGGAATAGGCAACTATGAGGGTAAAGCTGAAAAAACCTTTATGATTCTCTTAGAGGGCGGCGGCGAAGAAGAAGGTGAATAAAATTTAAGCTAAAAAAACCTGCTGAAAAGCAGGTTTTTTGCTATATTTTATGTATTTTAAATATTCGCTTATTTTAATTGCTCTAATATTTTAACCTGTTTATAAAACCATAAGCTTTTATCAACTGGTTAAAACATTATTTCAAGAATTTCTTTTTAAACATAATGATTCCTGTAATTATACAAAGCACCAAAGAGATTCCTATCGCAATCCAAAAGCCGTAGAGCTTTCCTTGGAACGGGACGCCCGTATTCATGCCCCAGAACGCCGCCACCATCGAAGGAATGGAAATCATGATGGTTATTACAGTCATAACTTTCATTACAATGTTGAGGTTGTTTGAAATAATCGAGGCGTAAGCGTCCATGGTGCCCGACAAAATCTCAAGGTAGAGGTTGCTGGTGTCGATAGCCTGATTGGTTTCAATGATAACATCGTCAAGCAAATCGGCATCTTCTTCAAAGAAGTGGGCAAGCTTAGGCAGCCTGTCAAGAAGAATCCTGTTTGCCCTCAGCGAGTTGGAAAAGTATACAAGCGACTTTTCAAGGTCTAAAAGCTCAATCAGCTCTTTGTTCCTCATTGATTTTTCAAGCTCAGCCTGAATGCGGTGGCTCGCCTTGTCTATCTGAGTGAGGTATTGAAGAAACTTTGTGGATATCCTATACAAAAAATGAAGCACGAAGCGAGTGCGCTTTTTAATAGAAAAGTCTTTGACCCTGCCGTAGAAAAAATCGTTGACAATTGTTGTCTCTTCGTCAAGTGATACGGTAATAATCGCTTTTTCGGTTATAATAAATCCGAAAGGAATGGTGGTGTAGGTGTAATAGTCGTCCTCATCCTCGATTTTCGGCATATCGGCGACGATTAAGGTAACGCCGTCATCCTTATCGGCGCGGGCGCGTTCCTCTTCGTCAAGGGCGGCTTTCAGCATATTTTCGGGAACGGATAAAGCACGCGAGATAAACTCTATCTCGCGGTCATCAGGATTGGCAAGGTGAATCCATTTATCTGTAAAATCGAAATCGGCTGTGATTGTATCCGCAGGAACCTGCGAAAGACGTTTTTTCTCGTCTGCGGTAATAACCTGAATCATATTAGCCTCCTTTGCACGGCATGATATTGCCGTCTCGGGAGACCGAAAACGGCAATTTTATGAGATGAAGAAACTCAGAGGATCTGCATCCATTTAAATTGTGCTCCTTTTAATTATCTCTAATTTAAAGACATCATAACAAAATATTTTTTTTTTGGCAATAAAATAGGTGTAGTTTGTTGCATTGATTGCCGAATTTTGATAAACTCAATATAACCTATTTTTGCTAATTAATTTAGGAGGAAAATAAATGAAAAAGTACGTTTATCTTTTTACCGAAACTGAGGGGCTCGGCAAAGAGCTGCTTGGCGGCAAAGGCGCAAACCTGGCCGAGATGACAAGGCTTGGATTGCCCGTTCCGCAAGGCTTTACAATCACGACCGAAGCTTGCACCCGTTACTATCAAGACGGAGAGAAGATTGCTTCCGAAATCGTTGAACAAATTTTTGATGCCCTCGCCAAGGTCGAGAAAATCCACGACAAGAAGTTTGGCGACGCTCAAAATCCCTTCCTCGTATCTGTCCGTTCCGGCGCAAGAGTATCGATGCCCGGCATGATGGACACGATTTTGAACCTTGGTTTGAACGACATCTCCGTTGAGGCTCACGCTCGCAACACCAACAACCCCAGATTTGCCTACGACTGCTATCGCCGCTTCATTCAGATGTATTCCGATGTCGTAATGGGTGTCGGTAAAGATAAATTCGAAAGAATCATAGATGAACTTAAAGAGGAGAGAGGCATAAAGAACGATATCGACCTTACCGCCGACGACCTCAAAATCCTTATCAACAAATTTAAATCCATTTACAAGGACGCGCTCGGGAAAGAGTTCCCCCAAGACCCGAAAGAACAGCTTATCGGTGCGGTTGAAGCCGTATTCCGTAGCTGGAACAACCCCAGAGCTATCGTCTACCGCAGAATGAACGACATCCCCGGAGACTGGGGCACCGCCGTTAACGTTCAGGCGATGGTATTCGGTAACATGGGTGAAGACTCCGGCACAGGCGTAGCGTTCACACGCAACCCCTCCACCGGCGAAAATAAACTCTACGGCGAATATCTTATGAACGCTCAGGGCGAGGACGTAGTAGCGGGTATCCGCACCCCCATGCCCATC